>NZ_CANDOD010000021.1:0-83174 GCF_947387585.1 Grimontia sp. SpTr1 | reverse complement strand
ATACTAATTGCCCGTGAGGCTTAACCATACAACACCCAAGGGGTTTTGACGGACTCGAATAGAACGTTGAATGTGTAGAACGAGCATTAAAAACAGCTTTCCAAGATTTTAACGAATTTGCTTGGCGACCATAGCGTTATGGACCCACCTGACTCCATGCCGAACTCAGTAGTGAAACGTAACAGCGCCGATGGTAGTGTGGGGTCTCCCCATGTGAGAGTAGGACATCGCCAGGCTTCCAATTTAGAAAAAGCCCTGACCTGACGGTCAGGGCTTTTTTGCGTTTTGGCGGTAATGAAATCTCTTTGGCTATATACTACGTAACCTATTGCTTAAGTGTTCAGCAACCGTTCATAAAAGTGTGTTAGATTAAATCTTTAGCGGAGAGGAGAGTTGTTATGAAAAAGCTGATAGTACTTTTGCCCGTTTTACTCGCGGCTGGGTGCACCAGCACTTCGACGCTTGATCTCGCACAAAACCAAGATTGGACTGGCCTAGCTGAAAGAGACGTTTCATTGCAATTGCCAAAGCGCTCCAATGAGTCTTTAGCAGAGCTTGGAGCTAACGATATGGGCGAAAAAGAAGTCTATTTAACTTCATACGAATCTTCAAAAGAGAAGTTCTGTGACCCATCCCGTGCATTCAAAATGGGATTTATGGGTGAGCGATATGACGGATTTTGTGATGATAGAAATGACGGCTGGATTTTCTATCAAAACTGGAACATCGGGCGCGGTTCATCGCAAATGGATCATTTTCCTTTCTAAGCTCTCGAACAACATAGATAGATATAAAAAAGGCTGACGAGAATGTCAGCCTTTGTTGTTAGTGCATATCTCAAAGCATTAGTTATTCGCGTGTAGCTCAGCGTTTAACTCAACCGCAGATTTGTTAGTCAGGCACTCAATCTTACCGGTCACTGAGTTGCGACGGAACAGAAGGTCTGTTTTGCATGCCAGGTCACGTGCTTTTACAGTTTCCACTTCTTGGCCGTTTGCATCCAGCATGGAGACTTTTGTACCTGCAGTCACGTACAGACCTGATTCGATGGTACAGCGATCACCCAGTGGGAAACCAAGACCCGCGTTCGCACCCAACAGGCTGTTTTCGCCGATAGAGATAACGATTTGGCCGCCACCGCTCAAGGTGCCCATGATTGAAGCACCACCACCGATGTCACTGCCGTTACCGACCATCACACCTGCAGAAATACGGCCTTCCACCATGCTGACGCCTTCAGTGCCTGCATTGAAGTTGATGAAGCCTTCGTGCATAACAGTGGTGCCTTCACCCACATGCGCACCCAGACGAACACGTGCGGTGTCTGCAATACGGACGCCTGCAGGAACCACGTAATCAACCATCTTAGGAAACTTGTCTACGCAATCTACTGTCAGGGTTTCACCTTTCAGGCGAGCTTCCATTTGACGTTCAGCAAGCTCTGGTAGATCGATTGGTCCTTGGTTAGTCCAAGCGATGTTGTGCAGTAGACCAAAAATGCCATCCAGCACTATGCCATGAGGCTTAGCAAGACGGTGAGAAATGAGTTGAAGCTTAAGGAAGCCCTCTGCCACGCTTGCTGGCTTTTCGTCAGTCGCAAGAATAGTCAGAACGAGTGGTTGGTTAGACTCCGCTGCTTTGGTCGCAAATGATGCTGCTGCTTGTTCGTCAGCTGCTGCGAAAGCAGAAGCGATAGCTGCGCATTGTGCTGCTTCCACTTCAAACGCTTCGTTACTGCCCTGGTAACCCACAACGTCAGCAAGAGCTGAAACCAGAGAATCTGAAGGGTTAAGAACTGGGGTTGGGAAAAATGCTTCGATGATTTTTCCGTCTTTGTTTTTGGTCGCGGTGCCAAACGCTAAAGCAAAACTGGCCATGATCCGGGAGTCTCCTTGTCTCTTACACCAGCATCGGTTGATATCAGATGCTGCATGATAATTGTGATAGCTGGAGACATCTTAAAGTGAAGTGCATCAAGATTGAAGGGTGAGTGGAGAGAATCCTTTAGATTAACGGCTCTTGCAGTGAATATGGGTTAAATAGACCGAAAATTAGGACAATGTTGAAATAAAAAACGCTCCGTATGGGAGCGTTTATTGAGAAGTTAAGCCGCTTCGGCGTCATCTTCCTTTGGGGCTTCAGCCTTTTTCTTTACTGGTTTTGGGGTGGGCTTGCGTTTAGCTCCCAGAGCATAGAGTACTTCTTCACGATTTTGCGCAAGGAAAAGGGACAGTTCTTCGCGTTGCGCTTCATCGCCTGTGACTTCGCTTTTACCCAGCAGCTCAAATAACTCATCTGCCATGTCGAGCATTTTGTCATACGCGTCAGCTTCCGCTTTAGAGGTAAAAGTCATCTTCTCTTCTCCGTTGCGTTCAACCACATATTTGACGATAACGGCCATGGTTAACCTCTCTTAATTTGTTTACTGTCTGTTTATACAGTAGAGTAAAGTTACCTGTCTAGTTTAACCGTGATTACTGTGATGGCATTGGAAAAATTCTCAGATATTTATCATCGAGCAGCAACAAGAAAGGGAAGTAACAGCGATCTGGAGCAGCGTCTGGCACACCCTAAGAGCGTAAAAGAGCTTAGCGAGATCCCGGATGATCGATGGCTAGCGACATTCAGTCAGAAGATCTTCCAGTCGGGAATGAATTGGCAGGTTGTGAGAAACAAGTGGCCAGGTTTTGAAGAAGTCTTCTGGGGCTTTGATATTGAAAAAATGTGCCTAACTCCGCCCGAAATGTGGGAGGAGAAAGCCACAAACCCTGCGATCATTCGCCATCTGGGTAAAGTCATGACTATTCCCCACAATGCCCAGATGATGAAAAGTGCAGCGAAGCAGCACGGCAGCTTTGCCAAGTTTGTCGCGGAGTGGCCGGAAAATGACATCATTGGCTTATGGGCACACCTGAAAAAGCATGGGAGTCGCTTGGGAGGTAATACCGGGCCTTATTCACTTCGTATGATGGGTAAAGATACTTTTATCCTGTCTGGCGATGTTGAGGGATATCTGCGGGCTCACAAGATCATTGATGGTGGCCGGGATACCCGAAAATCTTTGAATGCGGCGCAGGAAGCGTTTAATCAATGGCAGGAAGAAAGTGGACGTCCACTTTGCCAAATTAGCCAGATTATCGCTTTCAGCGTGGGTGATAACAGCTATTAATCGTTAACTTGCCACTCGCTGGTAAAGGTTAGAAAACGTTCAAACAGCAGCGAGTGGTGTTTGCTTTTGTGGTGTGCCAACCAGTACTGACGGCGCAGATCGAGTGGCAATGTCAGCTTATGAAGTCTTTTATTGCTGATGGCATGCCTGGCAGCCAGCGTTGAAAGGTAAGCCAAACCAAGCCCTGCAGCAGCACAATTGATGATGGCTTCAGTGGTTCGAAGCTCAAAAGCTACCGTCCAGTTCTCCAATCTAGGGGCAATTCGTGAGAGGAAATGCTCACGGGTGCCGGAGCCTGTTTCCCTCAACAACCATGCGTGATTTTCCAAATCAAACAGCGTAATACCTTCTTTTTGCGCCAAAGGATGGTCGATGGCGCAAACAATACACATTTCGTCAGAGAGCCAAGGCTGCATGTGTAAATCATCGTTTCCCAAATGGTGCTTACTTTCACCTTGTCCTTCAATCAGTCCGATATCGAGTTCAAATGCGAGCAATCTGTCGATGATCGACTGACTGTTAGATATCACCAGCTCCTGGTCAATATGATTGCTTTGTGCCCTGAAGTCCCTCAGCAAAAATGGCACCAGTTGGTTTCCTATTGTATCGCTTGCGCCCAACCTAAGGTGGCCAGAGAGCTCGCCATCAGAGTTCAGTACTTTCGTGATTTCATCACTTCGGGTAAGCAGTTCGTCTGCCATAGGGAGGAGTCGACGACCTTGATCGTTGAGTATCAAACGGTTGTTAACCCGTTCAAACAGTTTGTGTCCTAGCTGACTTTCCAGCTCTGTTATAGCCATGCTGACAGCAGGTTTGGAGAGGAAAAGTAGACTGGATGCAGCCGTGATGGTTTTTTCCTGCGCAACGGCGACAAAAACCTGTAGCTGGCGAAGAGACAATGACATCTAGCTATCTACCCATAGATTTAACCTGGTTTAAGTTTAACTTAACTTTAGGTTAAAGATATTCAGATATACTAAATCATGATGTCGTTCTATCATATTTTATGTGTTTTTCTTCTAAAGATGTGACAGAGCAATGCGTAGACGTCTCAACTTACTTCCTACTCCAATGGCTGGCCTCGCGCTGGCAATCGCAAGCCTCGGTTGGAGCTGGGAAAATGTCGGTAATTTCGGTGGGAATGCTCAGGTTTTAGGGGCGGTGATCGGTGGTGTGATGCTATTGATGATCGCACTGAAATTTACTTTTTCTCCCAAAGGTCTTTGGTGCGATTTGCAGCACCCTGTTGTCGGCAGTGTGGTGCCTACTTTTGCTATGGGCGTGATGATTGTTTCTGCTTCTGTTGGCAAAGTGTCTCCTCTTGCGGGCGATTCTCTTTGGATGCTGGCCGTGGTCGCCCACGTCGCGTTCCTCGTTTCTTTTGTTTATCACCGTGCCCGTGATTTCTCACTCACACACATGGTACCAAGCTGGTTTGTGCCACCTGTGGGCCTGATAGTTGCGGATGTTGCTTTCTCGGGTAACCCTGC
Organism: Grimontia sp. SpTr1; assembly: GCF_947387585.1. Taxonomy (NCBI): domain Bacteria; kingdom Pseudomonadati; phylum Pseudomonadota; class Gammaproteobacteria; order Vibrionales; family Vibrionaceae; genus Grimontia; species Grimontia sp. SpTr1. The sequence goes on along the minus strand of NZ_CANDOD010000021.1, from coordinate 78,515 downwards.
GCTGCGTCCCGTGGCGGATGGCATTATGCTATTTGGTTTACTGGCTTATGCTGTGTTGTTGCCACTCATGCTTTACCGCCTGATTTTCTGTGGTGAGGTGCCAGATGCGGCAAAGCCAACCATTGCGATTCTGGCTGCACCAGCAAGCCTGTCTTTGGCTGGCTACCTAACCGTGAGCCAATCACCCTCACCTGTCATTGTGGCAGTGCTTCTGGGGATTGCCTTGCTGATGACACTGGTGATTTACGTGTCATTTGCCAAGTTGTTGCGTTTGCCATTCTCACCGGGTTATGCCGCTTTTACCTTCCCAATGGTGATCGGCGCGACAGCATTGTTTAAAACTGCGGCTTGGTTAGAGTCGGTTGGCGTTGCGGCAACTTACGTGAATCAGGTTTATGTGCTGGGTATCATCGAATTGGTGGTCGCGACCATCGTGGTTGGGTATGTGGCCATGCATTACCGCCGCTTCATTTCACTGCAATGGAAAACGCCAGCCACAGTATAATTTTCGCGAAATCGTTAAAAATAGCCTGCATCTTGTGCAGGCTTTTTCATTTCTAACTGCATGAAATTGCACTCTTGAGGGCATTCCGCCACAATCTCTCCAATAACGTTCTCAAGAGTCTTGCCCGTGTTCACTGTCTATCACTCTAACCAGTTGGATCTTTTGAAAAGTCTGCTGGTCGCCATCATTCAGAAAAAGCCGTTGGATAATCCTTTCCAAAAGGAATTAATCCTGGTGCAAAGCCCGGGTATGGCGCAGTGGCTCAAGCTGGAAATGGCCAAAGAGCAAGGGATTGTTGCGAATGTTGAGTTCCCACTTCCCGCCACTTTCATTTGGCAGATGTTCACTCAGATTCTGGATGATGTGCCGCAGCGAAGCTTTTTCAACAAAGAAGCGATGACCTGGAAGTTGATGACTGTCCTGCCAGAGCTCCTAAACCAACCAGACTTTGATGAACTGAAACGTTACCTCGAAGGCGATGACGACAATCAGAAGCTTTACCAACTGGCAGGTAAGATTGCCGATATCTATGACCAATATCTGGTGTACCGACCAGAGTGGATAAAGGCATGGGAAAACGAGCAGACTGTTGATGAGTTGGCTGAGGAGAAAAGCTGGCAACCCACGCTTTGGCAGGCGCTTTACGATTACACCCTTCAGCAGGAGCAGTCGCCTTTTCACCGTGCCAATCTTTATGAAGAGTTTATTGAGGCACTAGCGTCTCATAAAGGGAAACCAGACGGTCTGAAAGGCATTGAGCGCGTTTTTGTGTTTGGCATTTCTGCTTTGCCTCCTCGTTATCTTGATGCCCTTAAAGCATTGGGTGAGAATGTTGATGTCCACTATATGTTCACCAACCCCTGTCGTTATTACTGGGGGGATATCCGCGACAAACGTTATCTGGCGAGACGTGCAGCCAGCATGGAGTCACGCATCAGCCGTGCCAGTGATACTCAAGAGCCGGCGCAGTTTGCCCTGCCATTAGTCAGTGAAGATGACTCGGCCGAAGTCGGTAATAGCCTGCTGGCGTCTATGGGTAAGCTTGGCCGAGACAACCTACTGCTGATTTCTGACCTCCAATGTAATGAGGTCGATCAGGGCTTTGTCGATGTGCAGCGTGACAGCCTACTTCATCATATTCAGGCTGATATTCTTGATTTAATTGAACCGGGTAACATCCAGGAAACCCTTACCAGTGAGAGCAAGGTGGGTATTTCTGCTGAAGATCGCTCTGTCGTGGTGGAGGTTTGCCACAGTCCGATGCGTGAAGTGGAAGTGCTGCATGACAGGCTGCTTGAGATGCTCGAACAAGACCCGAACCTGTCGCCGCGGGATATTATCGTGATGGTCGCCGACATTAATGCCTACAGCCCGGCGATTCAGGCAGTATTTGGCAATGCGCCCGGTGAGCGCTTTATTCCGTTCTCGATTTCTGACCGCACCGCGGATCAGGAAAGCCCAATCCTAACAACGTTCTTGCGATTATTGGGGCTACCGGACAGCCGTTGTAGCGCAGCGGAGCTTCTGGAAATCCTCGAAGTTCCTTCCGTGATGCGTCAATTTGGTTTTGATAACCGCCAGTTCGAGAAGGTTAAATTCTGGGTAGAAGAATCAGGCATTCGCTGGGGACTCGATGATTCGACGGCGGAACATTTCTCCTTGCCTCATCAACATCAGAACACCTGGTTGTTTGGTCTTAACCGCATGTTGCTGGGTTACGCCATGCCGAGCGACGTCGGGCTTTACAACGATGTGTTGGCGTATGACGAAGTACAAGGATTGGAAGCAGAGCTGGCAGGTAAGTTAGGTGAGTTCTTCCGTGTGATGTCGGCGACGCAAAAAGTGCTGCTGGGCGCGAAAGACGGACATGCCTGGGTGCAGGCACTGACAGCACTCTTTGACGATATGTTTGCGCTGGATACAGACGAAGAATTAGCAGGGCAGCTTATCCGCACCCAATTGGATAACTGGCTGACCCAACTGGATGACGCTGGCTTCAACCAAACATTGGCGCTCCCGATCGTGCGTGATTATCTGAAAGAAAAGCTCGGGGGCGAGCGTGTCAGTCAGCGCTTCCTTGCCGGTCAGGTGAACTTCTGTACCCTGATGCCAATGCGTTCTATCCCGTTTCAGGTGGTGTGCCTGCTTGGTATGAACGACGGCGATTATCCGCGCACCATCGCGCCGGTTGGCTTTGATTTGATGGCGGGTCGTACCCGCGCTGGTGACCGTTCCCGTCGGGATGATGACAGATACCTGTTCCTCGAAGCGCTGCAATCAGCACAGCAACGTTTATACATCAGCTATGTAGGCCGTTCCGTTCAGGACAACACAGAAAAAGTGCCTTCTGTATTGGTGACTGAATTACTCGATTATTGCCGTTTGGGATACTGCCTTGAAGGCGACCAAGCTCTGCCGGAGCATGAATCCGGCGCGCGTCTGCTCAACGCCTTGAATCATCATAATCCACTCGTCCCTTTCAGCCGACAGGCCTTTACTGAAAGTCGTCAAAGTTACGCGGCGGAATGGTTACCAGCAGCGCGTGGCGAAGGGCAACTTGCATCGCCTTTCCTTGATGGTAAAGCTCTGAGTGAAGAGCCTGATCTGCAATCCGGTGTGGTCGAACTTGCAGAGCTTCAGCGATTTTGGCGCTTACCTGTTCAGTACTTTTTCAACCGCCGCTTAAAGGTATTCTTTGAGTCGCCGGAAGGGGCAATGGAAGATGCTGAACCCTTTGCGCTCGATAATCTTCACCGTTACCAGTTACGCGATGCGCTCCTTTCCCATGTTATTGCCCATGATGACAGTGAAGCCTCGCTGGAAGCCTTCTTCAGGCAGCAAAAAGCGAGCGGCAGCTTGCCACTCAATCATTTTGGTGAGTTGACACTTGAGACAGAACAAGCCGGAATTTTGGCTCAGTACGCGCAGTTGAAACCATTGTTGAGCGACAAACGACAAGCGTTGGAGATTAATCTTTCTGTCGCCACCTCCCGTGGCGCGGTCAAACTTCAAGGCTGGCTGGATGAGCGTTACCGCGCTGGTCGCATTCTGTATCGAAGCGGAAAAGTCAGGGCGAGAGACAAGCTGGCAGCATGGATTGATCACCTTTGCCAGTGCGCGGCAGGCGAGCAACTGGAAACACGCTTCATCGGAGTGGATGACGATGTGGTGTGGAGTTCTATTGCCAAAGAAGACGCTTTATCGAGCCTTGGGGTTTACATCGAATACTATCTTGCGGGGACGGAAGCACCACTGCCTTATCTACCAAATACTGCGCAGGCGGGCTTAGCGACTTGTATTGATAAGAAAGGTCATTGGTCGGAAGACGACGCCACGTTGGATAAAGCGCGCAGCAAAATGCGCTCAGCCTTTGAAGGGGGCTATATGGTCTCTGGAGAAGGAGAAAATACTTATGTGGCTCGGGTCTGGCCACAGGGAGAAGATGAGCTGCTCGATCAGGTTTTTGAACTGGGTAAGACTTTGTTGCTACCTGCGCTAAATGGCGAGAAAAAAGAAGACTGACTGAGGAGTCAGTCTTCTTAGTAAACTCAAGCGTTGATCTTGAACTTCGACAATTGACTGCGTCCGGTGTCGCTCAGAGATTTCACCTTGTCGCTCAGTCCCAGTGTATCTTCCGATGCTTCGCGGTTGGTGTGAGAAATATCGCTGACATTGACCACACTGCGTGCAACTTCCTGCGAAGCGCTGGCTTGCTGTGAGGTGGATGCTGCCACAGCAGTGTTCATTTGCTCCAATTCATTGATCAGCTGAGATAGCGCCGTCAGCTGAGTTTGGGCAAGTCTTGCCTGCTCAAGGCTTTGTGCGGTTTTGTCTGTACCGCTGCTCATGATTTTCGCGGCGACTTGGGCACGCTCCTGCAGCCTTTCGATGATGGCGTTGATTTGAGTTGTCGACTCCTTCGTGGAGTGCGCAAGCTTACGTACCTCATCTGCTACCACCGCAAACCCTCGGCCTGCGCTGCCTGCACGTGCTGCTTCAATCGCGGCATTTAGCGCCAACAGGTTAGTTTGCTCAGAGATATCGTTAATCACAGTGACCACATCGCTGATTTGGTCGCTTGATGCGGCCAGCTCACGGATGCTCTTTTCAGCATCAATTACATCGTCATTCACCTGCTCAAACTTACCCAGAGAGGCAGATAGTGATGCTTCAGCTTCAGTCACCAGTTTACGGGAGTGACGCGTACTCTCTTGTGCATTGAGTGTGCTGGACTCAACATCTTTGATGGCAGAGGACATTTCTTCCATCGCACTGGCCACTAAATCCAGCTCCTGGCTTTGGTTGCGAATGCCATCCGTAGAGCGGTTCGCCAAATCAGCCATGGTTTTGCTGTCGCAATCTAGCTGAAGCAGCGTGGAATCCACGTTGGAAAGCAGGCCTTGCAATTGCTCACAAGCAGCGTTGAGGTTACGTGACATTTCGCCCAGCTCGTCAGTGCTGTTGACATTGGCGCGGGCGGTCAAATCACCACTAGCTACCACGCTCAGTGCGCGCTGAATTTCACGTACTGCATTGACCAGCATGCGAGAGAGCATGGTTGCCAGCAGCACCAGAATAGCGGTGACACACAGTGCAAAAAATGCAGCCTGTGAGGTTTCTTTCCATACCAGTGTCTCTAAGTCATCAACGTAGAGGCCAGTACCAATCAGCAACCCCCAAGGTTCATAGCGTTTTACGGCGCTGACTTTTTCCAATGGCTCTTTACCGCCCGGTTTTGGGAACCAGTAGCTGGTAAAGCCGCCCTCTACTGGCTGGGCAACACGACGGAAATCTCTGAGAAGCAGGTTTCCCTTGCTGTCTCGGAAGCTATTGAAATCTTTACCGAGCAGACTTTTTGCGCCTGCTAACATGATGCCTTTTTTATCGATAGCGAAGAAATAACCGTCTGCACCAAAAGTTAACGGTTGGATAGCGGCCATCGCTTTATCACGACCGGCTTCGGAGGGATCACTCTGATAATGACTGTCGATTATTTGCGTCGCCAGCTCGATGGTTTGCATTAAGCTAGATTTTCTCTCCAATAGGAGGTCTTTATGCAGGCTTCTCGCTTGGAAAGCTGTCAGCAGGACAATGCTAATCACTGAGATGCATACAATAAGTAGCAACTTATATCGCACAGATAGATTTTCAACAAATTTCATACTCAGTATATCCGTGTATTTAGATGTCCGTAACGAAAATGAAACACGAAGGGTTACTCAATTGGAGCAAACTATCAATAGATAGACTCGTAATGATAATTGTTTTTGATTGATCTGCTTCGCAGACTTATTTTTCATTGCATAAAATGTCCAGTTTTTGCAACGTGATTGTAAAGGAAGTAGATGATTTCAGCGTCTGCAGTCCAATGACAAAATGTCACAGTATTAATATCTCTACACAAACTGCGTGTTTTTGACTCAGATAACTCGCTTAAAGAGAGAGTTTCAACGCTTGTATTCCTTCATTCGCCTCTATGGAAATGGAATGACTATTTATCGTGAAATTAGCCTCGAATTGAACCGAACAATGAACTCTGAAAGCGAGCATTTTCAGGTGGTTTGGGTATAAACTAGGGACATTATTCCCCTTTGAGCCAACAGTGCATGCCTACCCAACTTCTTGACCCCATGTCATTTCCTCTTCACGGACAGAGGCTGATTGAAGCGTCTGCTGGTACGGGGAAAACCTTCACCATTGCGGGTCTGTATTTGCGACTACTGTTGGGGCATGGCGCCGAAGATTCAGCGCACGCTTCGCCGCTGAGTGTTGATCAGATTCTGGTGGTGACCTTTACCGAAGCGGCCACTCAGGAGCTTCGTGATCGTATCCGCGCGCGTATCCATGATGCCCGTCTCGCGTTCAGTCGAGGGCACAGCGAAGATCCGGTGATCAAACCGCTACTGGAAGAGGTGCAGGATTATTCACACGCAGAGCGTTTGCTTCTGCAAGCCGAGCGCCAGATGGATGAAGCGGCGATCTACACCATTCACGGTTTCTGTCAGCGTATGCTGACCCAAAATGCTTTCGAGTCGGGCAGCCTGTTTACCAATGAGTTCATTACTGATGAGAGCGCTTTACGCGAACGTGCGGTTTCGGATTACTGGCGACGCCAGTTCTATCCATTGCCCAAATCGCTCGCGGGTGTCGTGCGGGGTTACTGGGAAGCACCACTGTCACTGCTGAAAGACATTAGCACTTATCTCTCTGGACCGCTGGTCACCATCAAAGCGCCGGATATGCCGGAAAACCTCGATGACTTGCATCAGGAGAACCTGGCCAAAATCGAAGAGGTGAAAGGACTGTGGCGAGAAGCTGCCGCTGATCTTGAAGCTTTGATCTCAGGATCAGGCGTTGATAAACGCAGCTACAGTAAAAAATCGCTGCCAAACTGGCTTTCTGAAGTCACGGACTGGGCGTCTCGTTCAACAACCAGCTATGAATTGCCGAAAAACCTTGAGCGCTTTTCTGCGTCAATGCTGGCAGAGAAAACCAAGAAAGGCGAAGTGCCGACGCATCCGGTTTTTGAGGCAATTGATATGCTGGTGGCCAACCCACCAACACTGAAAGATGCGTTGACGGCACACGCCATTCGTCAGGTGAGAACATTACTGGCTCAAGAAAAACGACGCTTTGGTTGGTTGTCATTCGATGACTTACTGTCACAGCTTTCATCGGCACTGGAAAGTGACAGTGAAGGCATTCTGGCTGAACGTATCCGCACATTGTATCCGGTCGCCATGATTGACGAATTCCAGGATACCGACCCTCAGCAATACCAAATATTCAGCGATATTTATGCCGAGCAGCCTGAATGTGGCCTCTTTATGATTGGGGACCCTAAGCAGGCGATTTATGCTTTCCGTGGTGCTGATATTTTCACTTACATCCATGCACGCCGTCAGGTGGCCGACCATTACAACCTTGGCACCAACTGGCGTTCGACGGCAGGGGTGGTAAAAGCGGTCAATCATGTCTTTCAAAATGCGGAATCGCCTTTTATCTATAACGAAGATATTCCTTTTACTGCTGTCGCTTACTCGCCGGGGGCTGATGAACGCTATTGGGAGGTCAATGGTAATCAACAAGCCTCGATGACCCTTTGGCTGGATGAAACGGCAGATCTGGTTTCGAAAGCGGATTACGAAAAGCAAATGGCCCATGCCACGGCGAGCAGTATCCGAGAGTTGCTGACGAAAGCACAGGAAGGTAACGCGCATTTCTGCAAACGTGAAAAACGCAAGCTTATTCAGGCAGGAGATATTGCAGTTCTGGTGAGAACTGGTAGCGAGGCCGCCAAAGTAAAGATTGCATTGGCAAGGCAGGGCATTGCTTCCGTTTACCTCTCGAATCGCGACAGCGTGTTCTCAAGCCATCTGGCAGCGGATGTTCAAAGGCTACTTGCTGCGGTACTGACTCCTGATAGTGAGCGAACACTTCGTGCTGCACTGGCAAGCGGCCTATTTGCGCTGACGGCCAGTGAAATCGATACCTTGAACCATGACGAAAAAGCGTGGGAGAGGGCGGTGATGGAGTTTTCTACCTACCAAACGGTATGGTTTACCCGAGGCGTGATGCCCATGCTCCGTCAGGTGATGCAACGCCGTGGTATCGCGGAACGCTTACTTTGTGAAGACAATGGTGAGCGGGCACTCACTGACCTGATGCATCTAGGCGAACTTTTGCAGCAGGCAAGCCAGACATTGGATAGCCATCATGCCCTTATCCGTTGGCTGGCTGACCATATCGATAACCCTAACGGTAACAGTGAAGAGCAGCAGGTGCGTTTGGAGTCTGAGCGTGACTTGGTGCAAATCGTCACCATCCACAAATCTAAAGGTCTGGAATACGATCTGGTTTACTTACCGTTCGCCTGCAATTTCCGTCCGTCAGACAGACCATTTTTCCATGATGAAGACCATAAGCCAGTGCTGTCGTTGACTGAACCTGACTTTGCTATTGAACAGGCAGATAAAGAGCGTTTGGCCGAAGATCTCCGACTCGTTTACGTTGCTCTGACCCGTGCCGTCTACGGCTGCTTTATTGGTCTGGCACCGCTCAAAGATGGGAGAAAATCTTCCGGTGATACCGGGCTTCATAAATCGGCACTGGGTTACCTGATTCAAAAAGGTGAGGCATCAGATGCAGCGGGGTTGGTTGCTGCGGTTGATTTCTTGGCAGAGAGTTGCGACGGCATTGAGAAAACCTCACCGCCTAAAGTGGTGGACGGCAAATTGGAGCCAGAGTTGGCGGATGATGACGTCATTGAAGCGCGAACCTTCGAAGGGCGTATCCGCCGCGATTGGCGCTTGACCAGCTATTCCGGTTTAGTCAAGCAAGGCCACAGCAGTGCGCTACCCGATTTACCTGCCTTTGATATTGATGCTGCAGAAGAGCAGCACGAAGAAAGCGAGACGGAGACCGACAGCGCGCCTACCATATTCCAGTTTCCGAAAGGTGCGCGTCCGGGAACTTTCCTGCACACCTTGTTTGAGAACGTCGAGTTTGGGCAAGACATGTTCAGCGAGGAAGTGGCCGAGATGATCCGCCATCACCTGCTGCTCGAAAACTACGACGAAAGCTGGATACCTGTATTGCAGAAATTGTTGTCTGATGTCGTATCTCAACCTCTTAATGACGAAGGATTGATGCTGTCTGAGGTCGATGAACCCGCAAGATTGACCGAGATGGAATTCGTGATGCCGGTGGAAAGGCTTGATAGTGGCCGTGTGAACCGGTTAATTGCCGAACACGATCCTCTTTCAGCGCAGGCTGGTGAGCTTCACTTTGATACCGCCAGTGGCATGCTGAAAGGTTTTATCGACTTAGTGTTCTGCTGGCAGGGGCGTTATTACGTGTTGGACTGGAAGTCCAACTATCTTGGAGATTCGCCTGCCGATTACACTGAGGAGGCGCTGGCAGATGCCATGGCGGATCACCGCTACGATTTCCAATACCAGATTTACTCACTCGCCCTGCATCGATTCCTGCGACAGCGTATACCTGATTACTCACCTGAACGCCATCTTGGCGGTGTTTTCTATCTCTTTGTTCGTGGTATTGAAGCGGGTACTCGCCATGGCATTTTTTACACCTCACCTTCCCTTGAGCTTCTCGATGGTCTTGATGCCATTTTTTCCGGCGAAGGACAGCTTTCTGATGGAGAGTGCCTAAATGGCGATAAGTGAAAAACTCAACGCGCTGTATAAACGTAAAGCCATCAGAGCTATCGACCGTCAGTTTTCCCAGTTTATCGGTGAGCAGCTTGGGGACGTTGAATCTCCCATGGTGGGCTGGGCGGCTTTGGTCAGCTTTGAGCTGGGTAAAGGTAATGTCTGTGTTGATCTTGCAGCATTAGACAGCGCTAGACTTTTTGACGTGATGCCCGCGGAATCCGCGGAACTTGCCATCTTGATGACACGTGAAAATGCGCTCGCGTTGGTGTCCGCATCTCCGGTTGTCGGTGATGGAAGTGTACCGACACCTATGGTGCTGAGTGGTTCCCGCCTCTACCTTCATCGTTATTGGGCTGCAGAACGTCTGGTGACTAACGAAATTACAGCACGTGCCACTGAGCTTCCTGTGCCGATGACGCTGCGTGGCGTGTTGAACGATCTTTTCCTACCGGATATGGCTTTGCTTCGTCAGTTCTACAGCACATGGGAAGACAACGAAAAGGCGGAGAAACTGGCCGACTTCTTCGACATCAACGATCTGACACAGGTCGATATAGACGCGCTGAAAAAGGCGTTAGATGCAAAAGCCACGGATGCTGAGGTGCTGAGTCTAGTGCCAGACTCGGCACGATTGAACTGGCAGAAAGTCGCGGCTGCCGTGGCGCTAAGTTATCGCTTCGCAGTGATTTCTGGCGGCCCTGGAACGGGTAAGACGACAACAGTGGCGAAGCTTCTGGCGGCGATCGTCAGCAGTAGCGACAACCCGAATGGCCCTGAAATCAAGCTGGTGGCACCGACGGGGAAAGCGGCCAACCGTCTGACCGAATCCATCGGAAAAGCCGTTGCGGCATTGCCGGTGAGCAATGAGGTGAGAGACAAAATTCCGACTCAGGCATCAACCATTCACCGATTGCTTGGTGCCATTCCAAACCGTGTTGAGTTTCGACATCATGCTGGCAACCGTCTTCACCTTGATGTGCTGGTGGTAGATGAAGCATCCATGGTTGATTTGCCTATGATGGCCCGATTGCTCGCGGCATTGCCTCAGCATGCCAGAGTGATTCTTCTGGGAGATCGCGACCAGTTAGCTTCTGTTGAGGCGGGTGCTGTGTTGGGTGATATCTGTCTGCATGCCGGAAGTGGTTTTAGTGCTGAACGCGCAAAGACCTTAGCGTCACTGACAGGCTTTTGTTTACCGCAGGAAGCTTCTGTACCTGCTGTGTCTGATGGCGTATGTTTGCTGCGCAAAAGCTACCGCTTCCATGCTAAATCCGGTGTTGGCCAACTGGCCTATGCCATTAACGCCGGCGAAACACGCTGGGTTGAAAGGGTGCTGCAACAAGGCTTTAGTGATATAGCCCTTCATGATCTTGATGGCGATGTGTATGGCGAAGCCATTGCTATGGTGGTCAACGGGTACCGCTGCTATCTCTCGGCATTATCAGAGGGTGCAGATAACCGCACCTTGCTGAAACATTTCTCTGATATCCGCCTGCTATGTGCGCTTTCAGACGGCCCGTTTGGGGTGAAAGGCTTGAACACAGCAATTGAAAAAGCGCTGACCAAAACGGGTTTGATCGCACCAGGGGAAGAGATTTTTTATCCCGGAAGACCCATTATGGTGACGCAAAATGACCATGGTCTTGGCCTCTACAATGGTGATATCGGCATTGTGGTGAAACAGGAAGAAGGGCTTCGTGTGGTGTTTGAAATGGCGGACGGTTCAGTAAAGGCCTTTCTGCCAAGCCGTCTTCCTGAGCATCAAACGGCATATGCAATGACAATTCACAAATCCCAGGGGTCTGAATTCAGTCATACCATTTTGATGTTGCCACCTACCCCGACCCCCGTCATGACAAGAGAGCTGGTGTATACCGGTGTGACACGGGCAAAAGACAGATTGGATGTTTATGCCACCCGCACCAGTTTGGCGCGGGCGGTGAAACGGAAAACGCAGCGGTTTAGCGGCTTGGCAGACGCATTACACGTCCGTTAAGTGCGAGGGTCAGTATCTTGGAGCGGCGCTGCAGGTTGTAAAGTTCTTGCTTGGCATCCGGCAGTGCAGTGACATCGGCTTCTACAAACCCGTGCTCACGGAACCAGTGAATACTGCGGGTGGTCAGCACAAAAATCGTTTTGATACCCGATTGCACCGCCTGCTGCTGGATATATTGAAGCAGGTTGGTGCCGCGGTCGCTATCACGGTATTCAGGATGAACGGCAACACAGGCCATTTCTGCTGTTTGTGACTCGGGATACGGGTAAAGCGCTGCACAACCGATAATCCTTTCATCTCGGTCGATCACAGTAAAACGGGGAATTTCCTGTTCAAGCTGCTCCCGTGAGCGTCTCACCAGAATACCTTGCTCTTCTAAAGGGCGGATAAGTTCCAAAATACCGCCGATATCATCAATGGTTGCTTGACGAATACGCTCGGCACTTTCGGTCACAATCTGGGTACCGATGCCTTCAACCGAGAAGAGCTCCTGAATCAAGGAACCATCAACCTTATAGCTGAGAAGGTGACTTCTTGGCACGCCTGAACGGCATGCCGCGACCGCACCACGCAGGAATCTGACTGTGCCTGAGTTTTCATCACCTGCAGTCGCTCGTTGACGCAGTATTTCTTCGGCCTGATGAGGGAAAAGTTCTGAAAGCACATTGCCATTAGGGCCAATCACACCTTGCAGCGAACAAAAGCCAATCAACTTGTCAGCATTAAGGCGAATCGCAAGCTGGGTAGCCACTTCTTCAGAAGTGAGGTTAAAGCACTCGCCAGTTACCGAACTGGCGACTGGACCGAGTAGAACGATCGAGTGTTGATCGAGCTGTCGATGAATGCCATCAATATCGATCCGGCGGATCCGCCCGCTATGGCAGTAATCTATACCCTCATCCACGCCAAGTGGTTGTGCAATCACAAAGTTCCCGCTGACCACGTTGATCTGCGCGCCAGCCATGGGCGTGTTATTTAGACTCATGGAAAGGCGGGCAGTGATATCGAGTTGGAGCTGACCTGCAGCTTGTTTTACCACTTCGAGTGCAGCAGAATCTGTGACACGAACACCTTTATGGTAAGGCGTCTCAACCCCTTGCTTAGCAAGGTTCTGACTGATTTGAGGGCGGGCGCCATACACCAATACCAGCCGCAAACCCAGGCTGTTAAGAAGAGCTATATCATTGACAATATTGCTGAAATTGGGGTCTGCAATCGCTTCACCACCTAGCATGACAACGATGGTTTTGTTCTGGTGTGCGTTCACATAAGGCGCTGATTGCCTAAATCCATTTACGAGTGCTGTACTGCGAAGTTTCAACACCTTACTCCATGATTGTGACTTTATATGCTGTGATAGTGACTAATTATTCTAGATTTGGCAAGGGGCGTGACACGGATTCAAACATTGGATGCCTGATTTGGTCGGCAGTGATGTCCTTTTTATAATATTATTGTTAGTAATTGAGAGTTTGTCTCTTATTTGAGAGTTTATTTGTGGGTATCGTCGGACAATCTTTAACGCTTTTCGTCGTGTTGATTTCGGGGGCCATTGGCTACCTGGTGGCAAATGATATTCCTATCTTCACTGAAGTGGACCAAACAATCATATACGGTGAATGGGTTGAGCAGGGTGTGCCGTCGTACGCTGCGGACAAGTTCGAAGTGCGAAAAGATGGTATCTATATAAAAGGTGCCCGCACGACCAGTTACTATGAGTTTACTGGCAGCAAACTCATTTATACGGTGGGAAATAATACCTACCTTTACACCGTGGAAGATAAAAATACGTTACAAAGAGAAAAGCCTTACCACTACAGCACACCATTTACGAAGCGTTGACGCTCAATCAATAGTTTGCGGGTAATACTCTCAATAGTTCAGTCACGGGGCACAAGCCAAGTGCCACACGGCGAATCCGATCTGCGATATCTTCATTCCCACCGAGGCACCGGCGAATGCTGTTATTAATCATTTCATCGCTGCTACCGTCACTGGCTAACGTGCGAATCCATTGATACTCGATAGAGTCAGTGTCGAGCAGCGTCTTACGTCCTACTTTTAAGTCCATACCGTACTCCTTTACGAATGTGTTTAGTTTTTAAGACATTTTCTTTTCATCGGATTTAAACGAATTTCTATGACAGAAATGTGACAAAGTGTTTCAAAGTTCGGCGCATATGCTTTCGATCGCATTATATCTCCCAGTAATTTTGAGGGTTTATGCGGTCTATCTCGCCTTTTGATTGCAGAAAAGACAGGGTTCTGTCACCCTCTTTTTCATTGTTTTCTGATTCAGGATGACCTGTGAAAAAGGCACTTTCTGTTGTCGGCATTTCCCTACTCCTTGCCGCGTGTGCGCGTCCCACTGACCGAGGTCAGCAATATGTTGATGGGCGTTTTAATCAAGTTCTTAATCCGGTCGAGCAAGTTGCCTCGGATAAATCCCGAGACTACTCTTTGTTTCCGGCTCAACTGGAGAAGGTTGAGTCTCGCTCTCCTTCATTGACGAAAGCGAATCAGGCCGTTTATGAAAGTGTGAAAGCCTGGTTGGCAGAAAGTGGAGAGCCAACGGCATTGAGCGACTACGGTTTGTCTCTTGAGCAGATGGGCGGCGGTGACGGTTATGGCAATGTGCTGTTTACCGGCTACTTCTCTCCAGTGATTGAAATGCGCCACGAGCCGGATGCCTTGTTCCGTTATCCGGTATACGCCATGCCTCAGTGCGATGAAAAGTGTCCGACACGTGAAGAGATCTACAACGGCGCGCTCGATGGTTTGGGTTTGGAACTGGGTTACAGTGCATCGTTGATCGACAACTTCATCATGGAAGTGCAGGGCAGTGGTTTCATTCACTTTGGCGATAACGACCAGCTTGAGTACTTTGCCTACGGTGGTAAAAACGGCCACCCTTATGTCAGCATTGGCAAAGTGTTGATCGAACGTGATGAAGTGCCGCGTGAAAAAATGTCACTGAAAGCCATTAAAGACTGGGTCGCACAGCAAGACGAACCCACAGTGATTGAGTTGCTCAATCAGAATCCATCATTTGTTTTCTTCGCCCCTAAAGCGGCGCATCCCGTGACAGGGACTGCGGGTATTCCGTTGTTGTCCGGTGCGTCAGTGGCTGCTGACCGTGAATTTTTGCCAATGGGCACAGTGTTACTGGCAGAAGTGCCTCAGCTCAATGAGGAAGGTAACTGGAACGGTCAGCATGTACTGAAATTGCTGATGGCACTGGATACAGGTGGCGCTGTGAAGAAAAATCACCTCGATCTTTACCATGGTATGGGGGAAGAAGCGGGTATTAAAGCCGGCCATCACAAACACTTCGGGCGTGTGTGGAAGCTGACAAAGCCAGTTGAGACTGAAGATTCTGTTCAGCAGTAACATAGGGGCTGTTGACCTTCGGTGGTGATTTTTGCAGCAGTTTGTGGGGATTTTATGCAAGGCAGAGGCTTCGATGTGTAGCTAGCCTACATGAGACGCTGATAACGCAGCAGAAATTCCCCACAAACGCTGCCCGAAGGGTTCGACTGCGCGTCCCGTACTCTAAGCGTTTTATGCTTTGTTGAGGTGTATTTGCTTAGAATGACTATGCGGCACACAACTCGCCGCGCCTAAAACGCTTATAGCGAGAACAAAATTTAACCACCAAAGGTCAACAGCCCCTAACCAATAGAGACAAAAAAGGCGGGTTTGAAACCCGCCTTTTTCATTTGGAAAGAGTGGCTTATTTGATCAGGCCAACTTCTTTGTAGTATTTCGCTGCGCCAGGGTGCAGAGGTGCAGACAGACCGTCAGAAACCATTTCTTCTTTCTTCAGGTTTGCGAATGCTGGGTGCAGACGACGGAAGTCATCAAAGTTCTCAAATACCGCTTTGGTTACGTTGTAGATAACGTCTTCTGGTACTTCAGCTGAAGAAACAAAAGTTGCACCAACACCGAAGGTTTGAACGTCACCGTCGTTACCACGGTACATGCCGCCTGGGATAGTCGCAGTACGGTAGTAGTCGTTGTCAGAAACCAGCTTGTTAGATGCTGCGTTGTTCACTTCAACAATCACGCTATCACACGCAGTGGTTGCTTCTTGAATTGCACCACTTGGGTGACCCACGGTGTAAACCATTGCGTCGATTTTGTTATCACACAGCGCTTTAGACTGCTCAGCGGCTTTCAGCTCAGAAACCTGCTTGAAGTCGTCCATGGTCCAGCCCATTTCACCCATCAGTACTTCGATAGTACCGCGCTGGCCTGAACCAGGGTTACCCACGTTGACACGCTTGCCTTTCAGGTCATCAAATGTTTTGATGCCTGAGTCTGCACGTGCAACAACAGTGAACGGTTCTGGGTGAACAGAGAAGACTGCGCGCAGGTCTTTGTAAGCACCTTGGTCTTGGAATTTGCTTGAGCCATTGTAAGCGTGGAATTGCCAGTCAGACTGGGCGATACCCATGTCCAGCTCGCCAGCGCGGATGGTGTTGATGTTGTAGATAGAACCACCGGTAGACTCAACCGAACAACGGATGCCGTGTTCTTTCTTGGTTTTGTTTACCAGACGGCAGATTGCACCACCTGTTGGATAGTAAACACCAGTGACACCACCAGTACCGATAGTAACGAATTGATTAGCTTGTGCGGGTACGGCAGTTAAAGCAGCTGCAAAGCTCATTGCGGCCAAAGTTGGTTTTAACGCTTTCATGCTTTAGTCCTTGTCGATGATGTGATTGCTAACGCGGTGAGAGTCCGCTGTTAATAATTTGTGAGCCCATATTGCGCCGAAATTATCTGATAGTTAGTTTTTCGATCGCAAGAGATGCGCCTCACGGTTCAAAGCTACAGGAGATATTTTTTCTTAAATCTTCTGCAGAGTTGATATATAAACCCATGTTTTGAGACATAACGGCGATTTGCTGTACAAGTTCTGCATTATTATCCGCACACTGTCCCATTAAATTCATTAGATTATTTTCGAAACCAACGCGTACATCTCCTCCCAATGACATCGCTGCACTTAGACATTGATGCTCATGTTCTCCAAATGCACAGGTCGCCCACGAAATTCCCTCGCTGGTTATGCGTTTAATATCAAATTCGAGCAAATCAGTTGGTGCTGACAACATGTCTTTTTTGTACTTGCCTAGTACCAATAGTAGGTGATGACCACTATTAGGCAACGTCTTGTCATTAACCATTTGAAAGTAAAGCGACAAATCTGCAGCGTCATACAAAATGTACTGCACATAGATACGTCGCTCATTGAGCTCGTAAAAGAAACGGCTGGCGTCTTTTTCAAACGCAGCGTTGGGGCGAAGTTCGCGAAGGGCGAGGGAGACAGCTTCCGGCTCGGTGCCTCGTACCAAAGCCATTTGTTCTTCGGGTTGATACAGTCCAACTGCCTCGGTCGTCAGTTGGATGACCATGTCAGAATCAAAACGGGCCCGTGTTTCCACGAGCCACTCTTTATTCAGCCCAACATCCAGTGAATGCTTGCCCTGTCCATCACGCACATGCATGTGAGCCATCGCAGCACCAGCTTGGTGACACTGCGTTAAGCATACGGCCATTTCGTCAATGGTCATTGGCAATTGTTGATGGTCTTCCTTGCCACGTCTTGCACCATTCGGCGCAACAATAATGGTTCTTCCTTTTTGCACCCGACGTTCCTATGCGAATACGTTGTCTAATGTGACGGCCAAACGTTTTACCAGCTCGTCAATTTCGTTCTCTGTGATGATAAATGGTGGAGCCAACAGAATGTGATGACCGCGTTTACCATCAATGGTACCGCCCATGGGGTAGCACATCAGGCCATTCGCCATCGCAGTCTTTTTCACCTGTGCGTGGAGTGGGCGCGAAGGGTCAAACGGTGTTTTTGACGCTTTGTCTTGCACAAACTCCAGGCCGATGAACATGCCACGTCCGCGGATGTCCCCGACAAAAGGGTGATCGCCCAATGTATTGTTTAACTGTTTGACCAGATAACGACCCCGTTCAGTCACTTCACTGAGCACGCCGTCTTCCAGTGCATCAAGCGTGGCACACGCTGCGGCACATGCCAAAGGATGAGCCATAAAAGTGTGCCCATGCTGGAAATATCCCGTGCCATGGAAAATCGCTTCATAGATTTTGTCGTGGATCATCACCGCGCCAATAGGCTGGTAACCTGCAGCGAGTCCTTTTGCCATGGTCACCAGATCAGGAACGATATCTTCCTGCTCATAGGCAAAATAAGTGCCAGTGCGGCCACACCCACACATCACTTCATCGAGGATGAGCAAGACACCGTACTTGTCACAAATTTCGCGGATGCGTTTGAAGTAACCTTTCTCAGCGACCAGAGCGCCAGCGGTCGCGCCAACCACGGGTTCGGCCACAAACGCAATCACAGTTTCTGGGCCGACAGCCAATAATCTCTCTTCAAGTTCATTGGCCACGCGTTGTCCGTAATCAAAGTCGGTTTCATCGTCACGCTTATCCCGATAGGCATAGCATGGTGCAATCAACTCACCATTTTGCATCAGAGGCGCGAAGGGCTTTTTGCGCCACATGTTCCCCCCAACCCCCAGCGCACCAAGCGTATTACCGTGGTAGCTCTGGCGGCGCGCGATGAATCGTGTTCGAGAGGTTTCGCCTTTCTCAAGGAAGTATTGGCGCGCCATTTTAAGTGCGGCTTCTACGGCTTCAGAGCCACCGCTGACCAAATAAACATGGTTTAAAGGGCCTGGCGCTTTGTCTGCCAAACGTGCAGCCAATTCTTCCGCTGCTGGCGAGGTGAAAAATCCAGTATGAGCATATGGAATAGTGTGCAATTGATTTTCTATCGCACCTAGTACGCCGCGATGGCTGTGTCCGAGGCAAGATACAGCAGCACCGCCGCATCCATCGAGGTATTGACGTCCTTCACTATCAACAAGAAATACACCTCTGCCGCCTGCGACGACAGGTAAGTCAGAGTGACAGTGTCTTTGTAGTATGTGTGTCATGGTTTTCCTGAGCAAAATGTATCGTTGTTATAATGCTCAGTATGAACAGGTTGGAAATTGAACAGCAAACGATATAAATTCGGAGGGTATGCCTAAAATTCATAGGGTAGCTATATGGCAATGCCTATTCCGCCAATGAAAACCTTGCGAACCTTTACGGTGGTGGCGCAAACATTGAGTTTTTCAAAAGCGGCGAAACTGTTAAACCTGACACAAAGTGCTATCAGTAAACAAATCCTTCATTTGGAAGAATTGATGGGGTGTTCACTGTTTGAACGTACTGGCGGAAAGGTCGAGCTGACAGACGCGGGAAGACGCTATTTGCCTTCCGTGGTCGAAGCGCTGGAAAACCTCCAGCACGCTACATCGACCGTCATGCAGACATCAGAAACCAAGAACCGTATCGAAATATCGGTACCACCTTCGATGGCGAGTATGTGGTTGATCCCTCGCTTGGCGGCATTTAGGCAAGCTTATCCGAACATTGAACTGGCGGTCCGTGCTAGTGTGACGTCGGACAGCCATAACCGATATCAAAGCGATATCGCGATTCATTGTTTGCCCTTGTCGACCCATGAAGAAGAAGCGGAGCTTTTAGTGAGAGAAAGGCTGATGCTGGTGGCTTCCTCATTCTTGGTTTCTGATGCAGAGTCACTGGAAGATCTTTTGCCGCTCAATGCCATCAGCCATATTACCCGTCCCCAAATATGGAACCAGTTCTGGCATGAGCTAAAAGTCGCACCTAACGGCCCCAACTATGGCGCTGGCTTTGAGCACTTTTACATGGCACTGGAGGCTGTGAAGCATCATGAAGGAATGGCGCTGATACCCCAGTTTTTGATTCAAGATGCGTTAGATTGCCAGGAAGTGAGCAACCCACTTTCATTGAGCTTCGACAGTTTGTATGGCTACTTTCTGTTTAGCCATGGCTATAAACGACGATTGGGGCCAGTGAAACAGGTAATAGACTGGTTGAAACAAGAGTTGATGCCAGTGCGCATTAATCACTCGTGACTGCGGTTTTGGGAGTCATGGACATTTTGCGTCCAAGCGAGTATAAACCGCAGTCCACGTCGAAAATCGAGCAACAGAGCGAACTACTATGACAACAACTCAACCTGCATCGGAAAGCTATCAGCAACGCTTCGGCGGTACTCGCCGTCTGTATGGCGCCACTGAGCTTGAGATTTTGCGCCAGTCGCACGTTTGCGTGATCGGTATTGGTGGAGTGGGATCATGGGCAGTTGAAGCGCTGGCTCGAAGCGGTATTGGCGAGTTGACACTGATTGATATGGATGACGTGTGTGTTACCAACATCAATCGTCAAATTCACGCTATGTCTGGCACTGTGGGTCAAAGCAAAATCGAGGTGATGGCTGAGCGTGTTCGGGCAATCAACCCGGATTGTAAAATCAACCTGATTGACGACTTTATCTCTGAAGACAACATTCCAGAATACATCACCAAAGACTATGACTACGTGCTTGATGCCATCGATAGCATCAAGCCAAAAACGGCATTGTTGGCCTACTGTAAGCGCAATAAGATCAAAATCATCACAGTAGGTGGTGCTGGTGGGCAGATTGATCCGACCCAAATTCAGGTCGCGGATCTGACTAAAACGATTCAAGATCCACTGGCGGCAAAACTTCGCAATAACCTTCGCCGTTTCCATAACTTCACCAAAACTCAAGGGCGCAAGTTTGGTATTGATTGCGTGTTCTCGACCGAGCAGTTGAAGTATCCTCAGCCAGACGGCTCTGTATGTGAGACCAAAGCGACGGCAGAAGGACCAAAGCGAATGGATTGTGCCAGCGGTTTCGGAGCGGCAACCATGGTCACCGCGACGTTTGGCTTTGTCGCCGTTTCACGCATCATCACCAAACTGACAGCGAAAAAATAGCTGCTTTAAAAAGCACAAAAAAAGGCCGCGAACGTTCGCGGCCATTTTGGTTTTGGAGCATTAAGCGTCAGCTTTAGCGCGTGCTTTTTTTGCAGCAGGTTTGGCTTCAGTTTCAGGCTGAATCGGAAGCACTTGCTTCACGTAGTTACCTGGTGCAACACCGAGTACAGGGAAGTTCTCTGAACCTTGTGCATAAGGCTCGATCTTTTCCTTCGGATTGTAAGCAGATAGCCACTCATCCCAATGAGTCCACCAAGAACCGGCAGTGTGTTCCGCAGATTCAAACCACTCGTCTGCAGACTCACTCAGTTCATCGTTCACCCAGTAACCGTACTTGCCTTTCGCTGGATGGTTCACAATGCCAGCAATGTGGCCGGACTCACCCAATACAAAGGTCTTGTTGCCGCCCACATTCAGTGCGCCACGGTAAGTCCCTTGCCAAAGTGCAATATGGTCTTCTTTGGTTGAGATGAAGTAGGTAGGGATTTTGATTTTGTTCAAATCAATCCAAACGCCACCCACTTTCACGCTTTTGTCCTGAACCAGTTTGTTGTTCAGGTACAGCTCGCGAAGCATAAAGTTATGTGTTGCTGCTGCGACGTTGGTGCTGTCACTGTTCCAGTACAGAAGATCGAAGTCTACCGGGCTGTTGCCCTTGAGGTAGTTATCGATGTAGTAGTTCCAGTACAGGCTGTTTTCGCGCAGCAAGCTGAAGGTCACGCTCAGTGAGCGGCCATCCATATAACCACGTGCCGTGTTTTGCAGCTCAATCGCACTGATCACGCTGTCATTGATGTAAGCACCTACTTCACCTGGTTGCGCGAAATCGAGCAGAGTTGTGAAGAAAGAGGCCGACTTGATGCGTGCTTTCATGCGTTTTGCAGCGTAGTACGCAATAGTGCTTGCCAGCACAGTACCACCGATACAGTAACCGGCAGCGTTGATTTGTGATTGGCCTGTGATGTCCTCAATCGCAGACACCGCCTTCACAACACCTTCAGTCACGTAGTCACCGAATTCAACGTCTTTTTGCTCAACACCTGGGTTGCGCCAAGACATCATGAATACAGTGTGGCCTTGCTCAACTAACCAGCGCACCATCGAATTCTTCTCGCGAAGATCGAGGATGTAGTACTTGTTGATGAACGGCGGCACGATCAGCAGTGGCGTTGCATTGACAGTTTTCGTCAATGGACGGTACTGGATAAGTTCGAACAGTTCGTTCTGGAACACAACATCACCCTGAGTATTGGCAATGTCTTCGCCAATACGGAATGCGTTGTTGTTGGTCATGCGAACCTTCAGGATATCTGAGCTGGACTCAATATCTTCCTGTAGGCTTTGCAGACCTTTCACTAGATTCTCGCCGTTCTTTTCCATGGTCAGCTTAAGCAGTTCAGGGTTTGTGCCCACGAAGTTGCTTGGTGACATGGCATTAATAGCCTGACGAGAAAAGAAGTTCAGGCGCTCTTTGGCTTTGTCATCTAATCCTTCCACCGCGTTAATGGTTTCGAGATAAGTGCGGCCAAACAGCAGATAAGATTGTTTGATGAAGTTGTAGAACACTTCATCCTGCCAGCCTTTGTCCTGGAAACGTTTGTCGTCTTTTTCCGGCGTAACGATTTCTTCTTTGTTTGCCGCAAGCGCAACGTTTTGCCAGATTTGCATTTGCTGTTCCCACCACTGCATTTGAATTTGCAGCATCGCGGCGGGTTGATTTGCAGCACCCTCAAGAAGTTTGGCTGTGTCTTCGAGACTCTGCTCTTGGATGGCTTTGTTCAGGGGGGTGTTTACGGCTGCCTTGCCTTGCTCAAGATCCTTCCACCATTGCTGGTTACTCTCTTGGAGTTTTACAAGGTAGTCCGAGAAGAAGTTCTGATACATGTGTAAACCCTCTTGATCGGAAACAACACCGCCCTCTGCAGCGAGAGGGCGGGTCTACCTAAAATTAAGCTGGTTGAGCAGCTTTCAGGTTTTCAGTAGTCAGTTGTTCCAGATCGTCTTTGAACTCTTTCGCGATAGATTGCAGCTTCGCGCTGTCGTCCATCATTTGCTGAGACAATTTAGTCAGCGCTGCCAGCTGTTGGCTGCTGTATGCAGTCATAGAAGTCACGTCAGTCACTTCGCTTGCTGCTTTAACTTGCGCTAGACCCATTTCGCTGTAAGTTTTAACAGCGCTCAGTTGGAGTTCAGTCAGAGTTTCAACGTTCTTAGCAACCAGTTTGTTGAACTTAACGTAAGGTGCCAGCGTTTTTTCTGTTTGCTCAGAGAATGCTTTAAACATATCGGTGTACATGGTGTTTCTCCTAAGTGTATTAATTAGATCCAAGGGGGTTTAACGTTCTTAGCTATCAGCACGTTTCACGACAACTGCCGTACCCATGCCGCCGCCGATGCAAAGCGAAGCAACACCATATGTGCCTTCGCGTTTTTCCAACTCGTGGATCAGTGAAACCAGAACGCGGTTACCTGATGCGCCGAGCGGGTGACCCAATGCAATTGCGCCACCATTGACGTTTGCCTTCTCCAGAATGCTGTCAGGGCTAACGCTATGGTTGTCCGCCAATTGGTGAACAACACCCAGAGCCTGAGCAGCGAAGGCTTCGTTGAGCTCAAACAGATCCACATCGGAAATAGACAGCTCTGCTTTTTTCAGAGCTTCTGTTACAGCACCTACAGGGCCAAGGCCCATGATTTTTGGATCTAACCCAACTTGCGCATAGCTGGTGATTTCAGCCAACGGTTTCAGACCAAGGCGCTGAACCGCTGCTTCTGAAGCGACGATCACAGCACTGGCACCATCGTTAAGACCAGACGCGTTACCAGCCGTGACTGTACCTTCGCGGTCAAAGGCTGGGCGAAGCTTCGCCAGACCTTCTTGTGTGCAGTCTGCTTTAGGGTATTCGTCAGTATCGAAAGTGACAGTTTGGCGACGTTGCTTTACTTCAACAGGCACGATTTCATCTTTGAATCGACCGGCTTCAACAGCAGCAACGGCTTTTTGTTGGCTCTGCTGCGCGTACGCGTCTTGTTGCTCGCGGCTTAGGCCGACGAGCTCAGCAACGTTCTCAGCAGTAACGCCCATGTGGTATTGGTTGTAGACGTCAGTCAGACCGTCGTTGATCAAAAGATCTTTGAGGCTGATGTCGCCCATTTTCTGTCCGCCGCGCAGAGAGCCAGACGCTGCGAACGGAATTTGAGACATGTTCTCGACACCTGCTGCAACCACGACCTCTGCGTCGCCGCAGCGGATGTGTGCAACCGCGTCCATGACCGCTTTCATGCCGCTGCCACAAACCATGTTGATGGCATAAGCTGGAACGGTTTCTGGCAATTCAGCATAGATGGCGGCCTGGCGACCAATACCCATGCCTTGGCCTGCACTGACTACGTTGCCGAGAATCACTTCGTTGATGGCGTCTGGGGAAACATTACCTGCTTCCAGAGCGCCTTTGATTGCAAATGCTGCCAGCTTTCCTGCTGGAACATCTTTCAGAGAACCTGTGAATGCGCCGATCGCGGTACGCTTGGCCGCGACAATATACACTTTTTCCATGTGTCGTCTTTTCCCGTTTAGTTCATGTACAAGCCGCCGTTGACCGACAGCGTTTCCCCGGTGATATAAGCGCCTGCGTCACTTGCAAGATACGCAACCGCTTCTGCAATTTCTTCTGGACGAGCCAGACGCTTCATTGGAATCTCACCTTTGATAGACTCCAGCACTTCATCGCGCATGGCTTCTACCATTGGGGTTGCTGTATAGCCAGGGGCTACAACATTGGCGGTCACTCCGGATCTTGCACCTTCAAATGCCAGTGACTTGGTGAAGCCAATCATGCCTGCTTTTGCAGCTGCATAGTTGGTTTGACCAAATTGACCTTTTAGGCCGTTAACAGATGAGATATTGATGACACGGCCGCCGCCTTTTTCGCACATAGCGGCAAAAAGAGGTTGGGTTACGTTAAAAAGACTATTGAGGTTAGTATCGATAACTGCATGCCAGTTATCGGCTGCCATTTTCTTGAAGAGACCATCACGTGTGATACCGGCGTTGTTGACTACAACATCGATAGTGCCTTCTTCTTCAAGAAGCTTGGGGAGACGCTCTGCACAGTCAGCTGTGCTGGTCACGTCCAGTTCGAACAGGCGTACCTGGTCTGAGTTGAATTTCTTCTCTTCAAACCATTCCTCGGCACATTGCAGGTTCCCGGTGAAGTAGGTAGCAATCACGCGATAGCCCTGACTTACCAATTTTTCTGTGATCGCCGAGCCGATACCACCTTTTGAACCGGTGATGAGCGCGAGTTTCTTCATTGTTGACTCCATTCTTAACAACAAGCAATTGAACGTTTGACCCCTGTAACTGCATTTGGTTATCCAAAAATACAGGCACCTGTAATTTATTAGTTTTAGCGCGTAAGGGTTGAGACTAAGGAAACTCATCTAGTCTCGAATTTAGAATAGTTATTATGTGTGATGGTTTTATGACCACCGAAATTAAAGATATACAATCTTATGAGTAAGGCAAAAGGAATTAGGAGAGAATTACAGAAACAAGATCTTGATCTACAACAAAACACCATAAGTTAACAGTGTGTTAAATTATGGTTTTCATTTGGATCTTTTGGAGTGTTTTTTGTGTTTAATAAACGATTTTCTTTTTTATTCACCATTTATTGATGCACTAAATAGGTATTCGTGCTGCTTAAAAATACACCAGATGAATTTAAGGAAGAAACCTCCGTTTTCGCAACTATAAACGCAGAATAATTGACCAGCCTCTCAGCTTTAAAGTGATTCTTGTACGGTAAAGTGGTCAGTTAAAACAGTGAATTTATAACGAAAACGGGGCTGTTAGGCAGGTTTTATAAGGCTTTTAGCTGATTGATGATCGCCCGGACGCCGTTACTTCTTGATTGGCTGATATGAGCAAGAAGATCCAAGGCTTCAAGGTAGCTTTCGAAATTAAAAGTGAGGATATCTTCTTTTGATTTCATTTCGACGGCAGCAAGAATGATAGCCAACAATCCTTTAACAATTCTTGCGTCTGAGTCGGCAGAAAAATAGTAGACTCCCTCGCAAATTTTCCATGTAAGCCAAACTTTACTTTCACAGCCAGGCACGGAAATACTTTCTTCTTTTAATGTTTCGTCCATGTTTGGCAGCTTTTTTCCCATCTGAATAACCAGACGGTATTTATCTTCCCAGCTTTTGCATTGAGACATTTCGTTTAAGATGTCTTCGGTCGAAATATCGGTACCAAAAGGATGGGTTGGCTGAATGTTTGTCATGGTTCGGCTCAATGGTCAGCGAAAAGAGGTTGTCGGTATTTTAAAGCAAATCACAGGCTTTCTGAATGGCAGCAACACATCGGGCGATATCTTCTTCTGTGTTGTAAAGGGCGATTGATATACGGACACAGCCATTGATGCCAAGCGCATCCATTAAAGGATGAGCGCAATGATGTCCTGATCGCACCGCAATGCCTTGTTGATCCAACAAGGTGGCAATGTCGGAGTGATGAACGCCATCGACAGTAAATGCGACGACACTGGCTCCGCGTTGTAAGCCGATAATGCGTACATCCTCAATGTGTTGGATACCTTCAACCAGCAAGCTTTGAAGCGTACCGATATGAGCTTCTGCATCTGTGTGGTCAATATTGCCAAGCCAGTGAATGGCCTCACCGAGCGCTATGGCACCTGCGACGTTGGGAGTACCTGCCTCAAATTTTGCTGGCGACTCGGCATACTGAGTGCCGGAAAAACTGACCTTCTCGACCATTTTCCCACCGCCATGCCACGGAGGCATCGCTTCGAGCAGTGAAGGCTTACCGTATAGCGCCCCTATGCCTGCTGGAGCAAACAGCTTATGACCGGAAAAAACATAGAAGTCTGCGTCCATAGCTGTCACATCAACATTCTCATGTACCACTGCCTGCGCGCCATCAACCACGACTACCGCACCTGACTGATGGGCTTTTTCGATAACCGCTTCTATCGGGTTTCTGGTACCTGTCACATTGCTGATATGTGCAATGCACACCATGCGGGTTTTGGCGTTTAGCAAGTTATCCAACGCGGCCAGTTCTAATTGGCAGGTAGTGGGATTAACAGGCCATTTCACCACTTTTGCGCCCGTTTGTTCGGCGACTAACTGCCAGGGAACAATATTGGCGTGGTGTTCCATTTCGGTCACGATGATTTCGTCGCCCGGCTTCAGGTTCTGGCGGGCATAACTTTGCGCGATAAGGTTTAAGGCTTCTGTCGCGCCACGGGTCCAGACAATACCTTCAACAGGGGCATTCAGGAAATCTGCGACAGTTTGACGTGCCGCTTCAAAGCGGTTAGTTGCTGAAGCCGTTAGTGAGTGGGAACCGCGATGCACGTTGGCATTGGCACCTGAGTAGTATTGGCTAATGCTCTCGATCACCGCCCGAGGTTTTTGCGACGTGGCTGCACTGTCCAGATAAACCAGTGGCTGGCTATGGATGTGCTGATCCAGCGATGGGAAATCGCGTCGGATGATATCTACATCAAAAGGGCGGTTGGTCATGGTTTCGGTTTCGCTTCACTGACTCAGTTAATGGAGGCGAATGATCGCTTTTTCGTAATATTAACTCAAGAGAAAGTAATGGATGTGAAATGGTTTCAAAGCGAAACGAAGGGCAAAAAAAAGCACCGGGCAATCTGCTCAGTGCTACGACAAATTTTTTGATTGATAGGATTCAAAAAATACAGCAAGTATGAAAGGTAGAAGTCTCTACCGAATTTCGGCGATGCCGAAATATGCAAACACAACATCGCAACCACAAAATCTGTCGTACGTAGGGAACGAGAATCCCGTGGTGCGCGCAAACTATAGGTTTTCTCTGGAGCCAGAACAATCGACATTTTATAATACTGTTCATTAGAAAAACTTATTTATTAAGGACGCACCATGGCCCGACGTCTTCCCCCTCTCAATTCGCTCCGCGTGTTTGAAGCCGCAGCCCGTCATCTAAGCTTTACCCGTGCCGCTGAAGAGCTATTTGTAACCCAAGCTGCCGTGAGCCATCAGATAAAAGCGCTGGAAGAATTCCTTGGTTTAAAGTTGTTCCGACGTCGTAACCGCTCTCTCCTGCTGACAGAAGAAGGACAGAGCTATTTCCTTGATATAAAAGATATATTTACTTCTTTGGCGGATGCCACGGATCGGGTGTTAGAGCGAGGGGCGAAAGGGGCTCTGACCATCAGTTTACCGCCAAGTTTTGCGATTCAGTGGCTGGTACCTCGCTTGGCGGACTTTAACCAGCAACACCCAGAGATTGATGTGCGCATTAAAGCGGTAGACATGGAAGATGGCTCCCTGACGGACGATGTCGACGTAGCAATTTATTACGGAAGAGGAAATTGGCCTGGGCTGCGCTGTGATGAGCTTTATCCGGAGTTTCTGCTGCCAGTGTGCAGTCCAGCAGTACTCAATGGGCCTAAGCCACTGCATAGTCTCGAAGATTTGAAGCATCACACTTTGCTTCATGACAGAACAAGAAAGGACTGGAAGACTTACGCCAAGTACTATCAGATTAGTGACATTAATCTAAATTATGGCCCGATTTTTAGTCACTCCACCA
Source organism: Grimontia sp. SpTr1 (assembly GCF_947387585.1). Taxonomy (NCBI): domain Bacteria; kingdom Pseudomonadati; phylum Pseudomonadota; class Gammaproteobacteria; order Vibrionales; family Vibrionaceae; genus Grimontia; species Grimontia sp. SpTr1. The sequence continues at coordinate 50,337 of NZ_CANDOD010000021.1, read as the reverse complement.
TGGTGCTTCAGGCTGCCGCACTGGGGCAGGGCATCGCATTGAGTAACAATGTACTTGCACAGCCAGAGTTGGAATCTGGCAGACTGGTGTGCCCGTTTGAGCATTTCTTGATGAGTAAGAATGCGTTTTATCTTGTCAGCCAACAAAAAGATGCGGATTCAGGCCGTATCGCAGCATTTAGGGAATGGGTATTGGCGAAAGCTGCTGCCGAACAGGAGAGTATTTCTGCATGAGTGAGTTTTCAGAAAAGAGTGTGTTGATTGATGGCCCGACGTCGGCCGAACATACTTTTATTTTTGCGCATGGTGCCGGAGCAGGCATGGAGCACGACTTTATGGAGGAAGTCGCAGGAATGATAGCCGCTCATGGCATCCGGGTTGTGCGTTTTAACTTCCCTTACATGGTCAAACGTGCTGAAGATGGAAAAAAGCGTCCGCCAGACCGCGCGCCCAAACTGCTGGAAGCATTCAAAGAAGTGATTGCGGAATATGGCACAGATAAAACGGTCATTGGCGGAAAGTCCATGGGGGGGCGAATGGCGAGTCACCTCGCTGATGTCGAGGGGGTGAAAGGCGTAACTTGTTTAGGCTTTCCTTTTCACCCACCAGGTAAGCCAGAAAAAGACAAGGGCGAGCATCTTGCCGATTTGTCACTTTCCACACTGATCTTGCAGGGAGAGCGTGACACTTTCGGTAACCGCGCTGAGCTGGAAGGCTACCCATTGTCAGATAAGGTCACCCTGACGTTCATTCCTGATGGTGACCACAGTTTTAAACCGCGAAAAGCATCGGGCCACACCGAAACCGGTAACCGTCAGATGGCAGCTGACCACATCGCGGCGTTTATCAAAGAGGTGTGCTAATGAATGGTCGCCAATACGCTTCACTTGGCTGTATCTTCGCGGGTATTGCAGTGGCACTCGGGGCGTTTGCAGCTCACGCCTTAAAAGCGCAGCTTCCCGCCTATGAGCTCTCTATTATCGAAAAAGGTGTGCAGTATCAGTTCTTGCATGCGCTGGCATTAATCGCCTTGGGGTTTTGGAATCATATCCAGCCACAGCGTATGCTTTCGCTTGCTTGCGGGTTTATTGCCATCGGCATGCTTTGTTTTAGTGGCAGCTTGTATGGTTTGGCGCTGACAGATTGGCGATGGCTTTGGCCTGTCACGCCACTTGGCGGCACCAGCTTTTTGGTGGGATGGCTTCTCGCTGCGGTAACACTCTGGCGCAAAGCTTGAGTTCAGCACCTTGCTTCATCATAATGTCGCGTCATTTTTATAGGTAACAGGCCCGAGATGAACCAGATTTTATTGTATTGCCGCCAGGGCTTTGAAAAAGAGTGTGCGGGTGAGATTCAGGACAAAGCGACAGGAGTCGAAGTGTACGGTTTTCCACGTGTGGAAAAAAACACTGGCTACGTGCTGTTTGAGTGTTACCAGCAAGGCGATGCAGAAAAACTGCTTCAGACGCTGCCGCTGACCTCACTGATTTTTGCGCGTCAGATGATTGCGGTAGTGGATACCCTGAACGATTTGGATCCAGGCGACCGCATCTCGCCAATTCTGGCGCTCGGCGGGGAACTGCCAAAATGCGGTGATATCCGCGTGGAAACGCCAGATACCGCGCAGGCAAAAGAGTTACTGAAATTCTGCCGAAAATTTACTGTGCCATTGCGTCAGGCGCTGCGTAAACGTGGCGTATTGCTGGCAAAAGACAACCCGAAAAAGCCAGTGCTGCATGTGTGTTTCACTGCGCCGGGCTGCTGTTTCGTCGGCTACTCACTGTCGAATAACAACTCACCACACTACATGGGTATCCATCGTTTGAAGTTCCCAGCGGATGCGCCAAGCCGTTCGACGTTAAAGCTGGAAGAAGCCTTCCACGCATTTATTCCTCGTGAAGAGTGGGATGAACGATTGGCACCGGGAATGTGGGCGGTTGACCTTGGCGCTTGTCCGGGTGGCTGGACGTATCAACTGGTGAAGCGCTCAATGTTCGTTCACGCGGTGGATAACGGTGCGATGGCGGAGAGCCTGATGGAAACCGGCCAGGTGAAATACCATGCTGCTGACGGCTTTAAGTTCGAGCCTCCACGTAAGAACGTGACCTGGTTGGTATGTGACATGATTGAAAAGCCTTACCGTGTGGCACAATTGATGGGTGAGTGGCTGATTGAAGGCTGGGCGAAAGAGACCATCTTTAACCTGAAATTGCCGATGAATCGTCGCTTCGAGCAAGTGAAAGACGATCTACAGAATCTGAAAAAGTTCCTGATTGAAAACGGTGTGAAATTTGAAATGCAGGCGAAGCATCTTTATCACGACCGGGAAGAAATCACGGTTCATATTCGTGTACTGAAATAACAAGAAGGCAGCCAATCGGCTGCCTTCTTCGCATTTGGGCTTTGCAAGAGTTAGGGGGCGGTGTAGCGGATATCCTGAAGGTTAAAACCCAGCGTTATATCTGTTTTCAACGTCGCGACTTGCTTACAGCGAAGTGCCAGTTCTTTTGTCCCGTCTAACTTTTTCTGCCATTTGGGCTCAACATCTTCAGCGGCATAAAGTTGTTCCAAGTTGCCATAACGCTGCAGGAGGGTAGAAGCGGTTTTAGGGCCAATACCCGGTACACCAGAAACACCGCTAGAGCTAATGCCCGTCAGCCCCCAGTAATCAGTCAGTTGCTGAGGCTGAACGGCAAACTCTTTTTCAATAAACGGACTGTCGAGCCAGCGTTGCTGGAAATAATCGCGTATGCGCAGCGTTGGTTGCAGTAACTGGCAATAGCCTTTGTCGGTTGACACTATGGTGACTTGACCGTCGTGGCTGGCCACTTTGACCGCGAGTGTCGCAATCATGTCATCCGCTTCATCGCCGGACGAAAGCAGCGAGTCAATGCCCATATCCCAAAGCGCATCCTGAATCTTATCCAGTCCGGCTTGCAGAGCTTCTGGCATGGGTTTGCGGCCTTGCTTGTATTCGGGGACCAGCCCAGCCCGCCAGCCTCTGTCCTGCTCCGTATGGTCGAACACCGCGACAATGTGGGTAGGTTCTGAAGAGCGGATAATCTTGGTCAAAGCGCGGTTGCAGACTTGAATCGTCGAAGCGATATCTTCCGGATCTGGCTGCGCAGCGTGCACCCGGCGGATGAGGTTCATGGCATCAATGATGACAAGATGAATTGACATGGATTACCCAAATAAAAATGGCCCGTTGGGGCCATTCTAATTGCTTGAGAGATAAATGAAAGCCTATCGCCCATCAGAGCCCTGAACGATCTCGTAACAGGGAATATATTCTGAGCCGGGCAGCTTCATACGTTGCTGCTCCACAAACCCGCGAAGGAGCTTGTCCATCTTCTTCATCAGCACAGCATCGCCATTGATCTTGAACGGGCCATTACGCTCAATTTCCCTGATACCTTCCTCTTTCACGTTGCCAGCAACGATGCCTGAGAAGGCTTGGCGAAGCGCCGAAGCCAGTAGTTCCGGACGCTGATTCATGTGCAGGTCGAGGTTTGCCATGTTTTCATGGGTCGGCTCGAACGGCAGTTGGAATTCAGGCGCAATTTTCAGTGACCAGTTAAATGAGTAGGCATCACCCGTTGATTGGCGGTGCTCTTTTACCGCAGGCATACCTTGCTTGATGATACGCGCCGCTTTTGCCGGATCGCCGATCACGATTTGGTAGTACTTGGTGGCTTCCTCACCAATCACATCACGGATGAACTCATCAATAACGCGGAAATAATTGGCGCTTTCTTTTGGTCCCGTCAGAACCACAGGCATAGGTTGATCAGCATTGTCTGGATGCATCAAGATGCCAAGAAGATACAGTAGCTCTTCAGCGGTACCCGCACCGCCAGGGAAGATAATGATGCCATGCCCAACACGCACAAACGCTTCAAGACGTTTTTCGATATCCGGCAGGATCACCAGTTCATTCACAATAGGATTGGGTGGTTCAGCAGCAATGATGGAAGGTTCAGTCAAACCAAGGAATCGACTGCCTTTGACGCGTTGTTTTGCATGGCCAATGGCCGCCCCTTTCATTGGGCCTTCCATCGCGCCGGGTCCACAACCGGTGCAGATGTTGAGTTCGCGTAAACCAAGTTCGTGACCGACCTCGCGGGTGTATTGGTACTCGATCGGATTAATTGAGTGACCTCCCCAACATACCACCAGGTTCGGATCTTTCCCCGGCACCAGGGTTTTGGCATTCCGGAGAATATCGAAAATCAGGTTGGTCACATGGTTTGAATTGGTAAGGTTGAACACTTTGGCATGCTCAAGCTGGACGTTAACGTGAATGATGTCGCGCAACACCGAGAACATATGCTCTTGAATACCACGAATGATACGGCCATCAACGAAGGCATGTTCAGGCGGATTAATCAGCTCTAGCTTCACGCCACGCTCGCGGCGCATCACGCGGATGTCAAAAGACTTATATTGTTCCAGCAACTCTTTGGAGCTGTCTGTGTGGCTGCCGGAATTCAGCACCGCTAACGAACAGTTGCGATACAGGCGATAAAGGTCGCTTTTAGCAGTGTCTTTCAGTCTGTCTACTTCAAGCTGGGAAAGAAGATCCATGGCCCCGACTGGGCTGATGTGAGTGATCATAATCACCTCCTGTGTAGAGAAAACACACTGTATTAGAGGGAGGGTGTAGGTGACACCATTTCGTTTTTATCAGAATTTATTTTCAATGGTTTAAAAATCAGTGTGTTAATTAACCATACACACAGAAAAGCGGTTTATCCAGTTCAGGTATTAAAAAACCAAAACGCTGTAGGGTAAGAAAAGGGGGTAGGTGATTGATTGCTTGAGGGTTAAGCCCAGACCAGCTTGTTGCGACCGTTGTGTTTGGCGTTGTACAGGGCGTTATCAGCACGTTCCAGTACATCCACTGTGCTGTCATTGTCTTTGAAAAGACTGCCACCGATAGAAACCGTGATGGTCAGGCGGGTGTCTTTGAATTTGAAGGGCAAACGTGAAACCGTTTCGCGAACATTGTTCAGAAGGGCTTTGCGGGTTTCTTCATCCGCATCCGGTAGCAGGACCACAAACTCTTCACCGCCAAACCGCGCAATAAAGTCTGTATCACGCAGGCATTGGTGAATGGTTCGGGCAACCACTTTCAGCACTTTGTCACCGACCAAATGGCCGTACTGGTCATTCACGCTCTTGAAATGGTCAATATCGATCATCGCCAGACAGAAAGGCGTTTGGTAGCGAATCCAGCAACGGTATTCATGTTCCAGGCGGTCATCGAGCGCGGCACGGTTATACACCTTGGTGAGAGGGTCAAGCAGCAGCTTGCGCTCCTGATCGCCAAGGCGGCGACGGTAATCCATGGTTTGTTGATACAGCGCTTCCAGCTTTTGCTCGTTGTGCTGCAGCTGCTCCATCAACTGTTGCTCTCGTTCTTCCAACTCGCGGTTACGAGCGACAAGAGAAGCAAGGTTGACGGCGACCTGTGACAGATTAGGGCGTAGCTCTTCCAGTGATTCTGCGTCTTGAAGATGGGTATGAATCGAATCCACCGACGCTGCCAGTTCTTCATTGAGCGAACTGCGCTGGGTAGCAATGGCCTGCGAGCTGTCGATTGATCGGCCATTGTGGCGCTGCAGAATCGACAAATCCTCATTGAGCTGGGAAAGAAACGCTTGAGATGCTTTGCGCTCATTGCGCGTTCCATCGAGGATCAGCTGAACAGATTCCAGAGTGAGTTCAAGCAGGGTCTGTGCATCCGGTGATAGCAACAAGCGGCTACGGATATCCAACAAGCGGTCACCAACTTCGCCGTCAAAGTCGAGTTCGGTGATCAGGTGTTGGAGTTCGCTGCATAGCTGGTTGATGCGATCGATGTTCAGCAGATCGCGGGCACTGAGGCCGTTGGATGGCAGAGAAAGTAATTTGAGGGCGCGTTCATAGAGCTGAAGCAGTGCCACAATTTTTTCAGTGCTGCCTTTTTGTTCTGCGGCAGGACTGGTCAACAGAGTACGCAGGTCGCGTTTTAATTGCGCAGGCAAGCCGGGCAGACACTTAAGCGTTTCCCCGCTTTGCTGGAATTGGCATTCCAGCGAGTCTTTGGCACGTTCCGTTGCCTGATTGTGTCTGTTGACCATGCGCTCTACCAATGCAAGTTGCGGGATCAATCTACTGACATCTTCCTGAGAGTCAAGCTCACGTCTGATTTGTGAGAGGCGCTCGTTGAGAAGAGGGTCATCATGAGCCTGGGAGGCGGCAATTAATCGTGAAATAAGACGTTTCAGGATCGTCGCTTCGCGCCGCGATTTAAGGGCTAAATCACGGAAAACCAGCTGGGATTGCTGCAACTTTTCTTTCAATACAATGACATCGTCATCTGACGAGAAGTTGGACATAAAACGCGACTACATCTCCGAACTTCAATGCAGCACGAAAAAAGTCTGCAAGAGAAGTTACTATTTCACCATTACATGTGGGCAACGGTTAGCTATAACGGTTTATTACTAGGGCTATCAATAGATTGGCGTCAGTTTTTATCAGATTCGTGAACCGTCTGCCAGTTAATTCCGCTGAGTGCCGAAGTTTTGACCTTGATAAGACCTGTGTTGATGCCGTCCAGACAAGCCTGACGAACATTGTTGTCAGCAAAACAGGCGGCAGGTGTCGAATCTATGGCGCTTAAATGCACCCATTGGCTGGTGTGTTCGAGTTTGCTGGCCTGACGTGCTGCACTCGTTGCCATCAGTAGGATGTCTATCAATTCCTTGTCGTTTATTGAGGTAAAAGCGCGTGGTAGGAAGGGGTAATCCGCCATACCGATACGAAGACGGTCATCGACGTCTTCCAGTCTGCTTTCCTGGACAAAATCATCAATGAGCGACTGGATTTTTCCGGCCAGCTTTTCAGGTTCATTCAGCGTTTCTGCATTTGGCTCAATGTAAATGAACATGGCGTCAGAGAAGTGATAAAGGCGCGTTGGCTTCTCGATATGGGATTGCAGGTAGTCCCCGAGTTTTCGTTCTAGCTCTAACCCTTGGTGGTAACCGTGTTGAAGATAAACCACCTTAAGGAACGGTACTTCAAACATCGCGAAGCTGAGTTTGTCGCTCAAGGGCTCATGGATCATCTCGCCGAGATACCATTGTTCGAAGTGAGCACTACTTTTCGCCAGAGAATTTGAGAGTCTGTCGTTCAGCATACGCAGGTTTCTGAGCCCACTTCTTGGGTGGGTGTAGAGCTCTTTTTGCAGGTCTTCCAGCTGATGCTGGCGAAGATTCGCAGCACGATGTCGCAGCACCAGAACCAGCAACAGCACGGCCAGCCCCCCCAACAGAAACAGGTTGATTTTCTTCTGTTCGACAATGATTTCTTCGTCGGCAGCCTGTTTTCGCTGCATATCTTCAAGCTGCAGTTGGCGTTCAATCACACGCTGACGATGTTTGAACGATTCCGCTTCGAGTATCTGCTTTTGGCTTTCATTGCGTTTTTCGAGCATGTCGAAGCGGCGCTGGATGTTCAGTGCCTGCTTGAAATCGCCTTTTTGCTCATAAGCCTGCGATAGACGGGCTAGACATTCGATCATCAATCCCCGGTTTTTCAATGCTTCTGCGTTTGTCATTGCTTGTTTCAGCGCATCAATAGCAACATCAGGCTCTTTGTTTATCACCGCCAACTCACCTTTGAGGATGAGAGCCTGTGCCAGTGGCAGGTTTAATTCGTGTTCACTGGCCACCTTGACGGCACGGGTCGCGTATTCTTCAGCTTGACCAAAGCGCAGTAGCTTGAGGTAGGTTCGTGCAATCGAGACGTTGATATCGGCAATGTTCGTTGCTCTGGAGAGCAAGTTTTCCAGGTCCAGTGCGTTGAAGTAATGGACCAGTGCGAAGTTGTAGCGACCCTGTTGGCTGTATATGTTGGCCAGAAGGGTTTGGGTTTCGGACAGTCCGCGGCTCAGATCGTATTGTTCGTAGAATTCAGCGGCCTGATTAGCGTGTTGCAACGCTTTATCCATTGCCCCTTGTTGCTGGTAGAGTTTGGTCAAGGAAAGACTGGCGCTGGCAATCTGCGAAGCAAAGTCATTTTCGCTGGCAAGCCAGTACGCGCTGAGAAGCTCAGAAAGCGCACGCTCGTAAGATTCAATTCCAAGGTAATAATTGCCAATGGCAATTTGGTAACGCACCTTCTGTTCCAGATCAGGCTGCTCACCCAGTGCCTGTTCCACCTGAGAAAACTGCGCGAGGCTTTCTGTTTCTGTCTCGTCGCTGGTGGTGATCATCGCGTTAAGTAGTTTGGCTTCGAAATCGATTCGCTCAACGCCAGTCGTTTTCAGGCCTTTTTGGGCTGCGATAGTGTTCAGCAGCGCTTGTAAGAGGGCGACAGCGTCGTCGGGCTTGTCATCGAGATAATAAAGTATGCTGGCCTGCGTGAGCATGATTTCAAGCTTGGCTTGCTTCATGCCGTGCCCTTCGACCGTGCTTTTTGCGTTATCCAATGCCTCCCATGCCGCTTCCTGATTGCCAAGGGCGCTGTGTGCTTTGGCGGTGATAAGGTAGGCGTGCACTGTGTTCAACGGCGTGCGGATAGAGCGGTCGGATTCATTGTTGCTGTGGGGGCGGTTGGTCGATTCGGCCAAACGACGTTGCAACAGGTAGCGCTCTGTGACTGCCAGCGCTTTCTCTGGTGCGGTGGGGATCAATGCTTCTGCTTCCGCCAAAATCGGTGTGGAATAGAGTTTGGCATCGGCATAGACACTAAAGAACAAAGAGAAAGAAAACAGTGCGGCTAGCAAGAATCGCATGGCAGATTAATGTCGTTTCCGGGTCAACAGACCCTCATAGGATAAAGAAAAACAGGCTCTGAAGTCAGAGCCTGCTCGTGAGGTTATTGACGCGCCAATCGATTGTTTTCGCTTGGCGTTTTACCCATATTAGTACGGTATGGGTTGATGTCTAGGCCACCACGACGGGTGTAACGTGCATAAACGGTCAAAAGTTCTGGTTGGCAGTACTTAATCAGGTCAGTGAAGATGCGCTCAACACACTGCTCATGGAACTCATTATGGCGGCGGAATGACACAATGTAGCGCAGCAATTTTTCACGGTCGATGCGCTTGCCTTTATAAGCAATGCGTACAGAGCCCCAATCTGGCTGGCTGGTGATCAGGCAGTTAGATTTGAGCAGATTACTGTTCAGGGTTTCAGTCACTACTGGCCCTTCAGCCGCGCCTTCGAGCAGTGATGAATCGAACTCATAGTTGTCGATTTCGATGTCTTGCTCGTCAATGTTCTCGCCACCAAAAGCAATCACTGGGGTATTGGTGAACTCTTCCAGAGGGGAAAGCGTTACGTCCACATCAGCACCCGCACACGCTGATAGGTCTTTCGCCAGCGCGTCTACCACTTCCTGCCAGCTTTCAAACTTGGTCTGGTTAAAGCTGTTCAGATAAAGCTTGAAAGACTTGGATTCAATCAGGTTTGGCGTCGTGGCTGGCAGGCGAACTTCACCAATCGCCACCTGCGGTAGCCCTTTTTTGTTCAGCCAAGACAGTTCGTAGAGCGTCCAGATATCGTACCCGGTAAATGGCAGCGAATCGCCCAAATCAAGGTCATCGCGGTTAAGGCTTCGTGGTACGGGTTGCAGCAGCTCAGGGGCATAGTGCTCCTGATAGTCCGTTTTCTGACCCAACGTCAGGCCAGCAAGTTCTTTTGCATCTTGATATTTGCTCATACGGTTTTGCCACGGATCGATTAGAATGCGCAAAGTTTACTGAATCTTGAGGAATCTTGCTAATGAATCACTCTGTCTCCCGTGCGCTTTGGTCTTTCAGCGAGCGCTTTGTGGACGCCTGGCACAAGAAACACGGTTCTAAGCCACAAAGCGACGCCTATCTTGGCCTGGAATCGCCATGTGTGGTACAGGAAACAGACGAGGTGGTGATTTGGCAACCGGTTCAACGTGAAGAGCTGGCGGATTTCTCTAACGTTGAAGAAGGCATTGGTATTTCGCTGCATGAGGACATTAAGTCGTTTTATGCGGGACAATATTGCGGTGACATGACAGCAAGGTTTGACGGACACTCTCTGGAGCTCATCCAGGTGTGGAGCGAAGAAGACTTACCGCGTCTTCAAGAGAACATGCTGGGCCATCTTCTGATGCAAAAACGCCTTAAACACAACCCGACCATTTTTATTGCGGCGACGGATGATGAACTGGATGTGATTTCGACTTGTAATGTCAGCGGTGAAGTGATCAAGGAGCGTATTGGCACCAAACAGCGAATGGTGCTGGCACCAAACATTGAAGCGTTTCTTGAGCAGTTAGAGCCAGAGGTGTGATAGTCTATGTATGTGGTTGAACTGACGTTTGAGTGCTTCGACGATACAACCATTTCTGCGGTAGACCGCGCAGTAAATGGCCTGATGGATGCCCTTCGCTACAATGGTCAGGTGCTGGGGCGCGAATTTCCGATGGTACTGGGCAATGGGCAATTCCATGTCCGAGCGGTGTGTCCTGAAAAAGACAGCCTGAACCCTAAGAACAATAGCCCACAGGTTAAACAGAAGTTGAACCAACTGGCGGATGCGAGCCTTTTATCACCCAAGGTGAAGGTGTTGGGGCGTGATATTAATTCGGAAGAGAGCGCACCAGAGATTGAGCGCAGCTGGCAGGTGATGTACACCACTTATGTTCATACCTGTTCACCGTTGCGTTGCGGTGAAACCTTACTGCCCATACCGCTTTACCATATTCCTGCGACCTTTAACGGCGATCATAAAGCGGAAGTGAAGTGGCAAACTGAATGGCAAGCGTGTGATGAAATTCAGATGGCTGGGGCGTTCAAAGCCGAACACGCGGCGCTAGCAGAAATCCAGGATGCAGAGAGTCTGCTGTTCCGAAAAGGCTGGGACATTCGCGGACGTATCGAGTATCTGACCAAAGTGCCCACCTATTACTATCAGTACCGAGTTGGCGGGAAGGATGCGGAATCGGAGTTGGCTCGAAAATGCCCGAAATGCGGTGGCGACTGGTTACTTGAGTCACCACTGCACGATGTATTCCACTTCAAATGCGACGATTGTCGGTTGGTATCGAACTTATCCTGGGATTTTCAGTAATCCCACTTTAAGCCAATTAAGGAAGGCGTTGCTCAAGGGCTTCAAGACGTTCTGTCAACGCCTTCACCTGAACTTCTAAATCTTTAATGCGGGCTTCCGCACTGTCATCCTTTTTCACCAGCTCGACTTTTGGCACTGTACCGCTTTTCTTCCAACGCTGAAGCGCGCTGATGATAAGCGGCATAGGCACCGGGCTGGCAAGGCGACTTTTAATTAACGCGACAGTCGGCTCCTTCCCCTCACTCACCAAAGATTGAATGGCTTGCTCAAGCAAAGGGGTAAAATCTGTACTCATTGTCTCTTCCCTAACATCTTTTCAAAATCCGTGGAGAGGGCAATGAATACCGCAACTTCAGTCCTTACGCAATAAAGTATCGAGAGTGTCAATTTGCTCAACCCAATCGGCATCCTGCAACTTTGCCTCTTCGAGAAACTGTTTTTGACTCGCAGACCAAAAAGCAGCTGAGGTTAGATTCTCACCTGATTCTAAATGGTGGTCAGCAATAAAGGAGCTGATAGCTTCTCTATCAGAGGGGAGCCCCAATTGCTGAAACAGGTTTTCAAGATTGTGGTTAAACACTTCCATCAATGTTTCCTCCATCGGCCCAACGACTTCTTAGTGTTTCGAAAGTATAGAAGCTCGTGTTCAATCCAGTCTCAATCGCTTGTGAGAGATCTCTTACAAATCGGTAGGACTATCCTGTTATCTTACGAGGAAATGTCTTTTTTCTTTTTATTAAATGATTTAAAAACAATGAGTTACTATTTGTGTTTTGCTGAGGGACTAATTTTGTGACTGCAGTCTGGCTTGGGTGGGTTGCTTAGGAAACTGTTTCGCGTAATCTTTGCGGTGTCGGAAGGATACTGACACACGGAACAGGAACTAACGCCACGGAACTTGGCAGCTCAGGAAGAGCAGGTGATGCAAGGATTGTATTGCCAGCAAGGAAAGCGGATTAGGGACACGGAAGGAACCGTACAGTAGACAGGAAGTTTGCTGGTCAGGAAGACACTTAGGACAACCCGGGATTGGGGGCTTAAGGAACCACTTCAGGATGAAGTAAAGGACACCCTCAGGACGAGGATGAGAGTCGAGACTGGGACAGCTCGATGGGTCAAGGTAAGACCGAAGGACACCTCCAGGACGGAGAGATAAGGATAACGCTGAAGGAATCAGCCACTGATCAAGGATTGATGCAGGGAGCAAATTTCGTAGCCGGATAGCTGCAAGTAAGACCTTAAGGGCGCGACGAAAGTCGCGCCCGTTCTTTTTTTGGGGATTAACAGCCAGTTCTAGGAAGAGCCAAGAGCTTGGCTCTATATTCCGATACCTCCCAAACCATGCAGTACCCAGTTACCTCTCATCTCATAACGCATTAGGATATTCTCCTCTTTTCTCTACAAACTCGTAAAAATGACTACATGCCGATAACAATTTAGAGATATATACTGCTCTTTCTTGTTTCTGCTTTACAGAACAGTATGTTTATTCCGTGGCGATGACTTACAAGCTTGTGAGAGATCTCTTACAAGTGCGTGGGATTGCGCTGTTTTACCGTGAGATTTTCAGAAAGTTCAATTTTTTAATTCTTTTAAAAACAATAAGATAACGATATCGAATCTAACTCTGTATAAAAGTGTGAGTTTAATCACCTTGGGGTTGGTTGTTTTGGAAATTGGTTCGCGTAATCTTTGCGGTGTCGGAAGGATACTGACACACGGAACAGGAACTAACGCCACGGAACTTGGCAGCTCAGGAAGAGCAGGTGATGCAAGGATTGTATTACCAGCAAGGAATGCGGATTAGGGACACGGAAGGAACCGTACAGTAGACAGGAAGTTTGCTGGTCAGGAAGACACTTAGGACAACCCGGGATTGGGGGCTTAAGGAATCACTTCAGGACGAAGTAAAGGACACCCTCAGGACGAGGATGAGAGTCGAGACTGGGACAGCTCGATGGGTCAAGGTAAGACCGAAGGACACCTCCAGGACGGAGAGATAAGGATAACGCTGAAGGAATCAGCTACTGATCAAGGATTGATGCAGGGAGCAAATTTCGTAGCCGGATAGCTGCAAGTAAGACCTTAAGGGCGCGACGAAAGTCGCGCCCGTTCTTTTTTGTGCGATTGGTATTACTCCTCCAACACCGGATATGCCGGCATATAAATCTCTTTGATTCGCATCCCTTTCATCACGGCATAGCCCTGGTAGCAATCCAGACCATTCACAGAAAACTCAAAGTAGTAGCGGGTTTGAATATCCAATGGGCCTTTTGGCCAACCAAAGGAATGACTGCCCCGCGCAATTGAAATCAACTGCACGTTAGTTTGCTGGCATCGACGGACGATATAGTTTTTCGCCAGTTCACTCTGCCGGCGTTGTTGCCAGAACAAGCTGGCAACGATAGCGATAAGTAATATCCAAAACAGATCAGCAGTCATTTTAAGCCTTCACGGATTGCTGGAGTTGCTTCACGGCATCAAGCAAAGCTGGCGATGCGGAGCCGTGCAGTAAAGCTAACACCTGTGGACGAAGCGCTGGGATCATCACCAGATCAGCGACCATCTGCTGGAAGAAAGCCTGATCTTTTTGATCAGCAACGGCGATAAGAAAGGCGTCTAATAGTGGTTCATTTGATAGTGCTTGCCAACAGCGCCCTGCAATCGCAATCAACATTTCACGGTGACGGAGCGCTTCAGTTGCCAGCATACGTTCAATGACACCGTGCACAACGTCCGGCTTGGCGCCAGCCAATGCCCTAACATGAGCAGTGAGAAGGAACAGGTCTGTTTCGTCACCAGACAGCATGGCCTGAATGTCTTCCTCAAGACGTGCAGCCAGTGAGTCCGGAATATCGCAATGCTCGAGACAGCCCAGTAATGCATATTTGGGTGGCTGCGGCATGTTCGAGAGGGCTTTACGCAAACGGGTAAGGTTGTTGTGCTTGTCCATGCGCGCGCACAGATCGGCAATTCCCTGAAGCCCTACTCCTTGCCACTCCTCCCAGCCAAGCTCACCTGAAGCGTAATGTTGTGCATGGTCATAATACTGGCTGGCAGGCTGGTTCAGCTTAGCGGTGAGGAAAGCATGGAAAATGGCTTTCTTATCATCCTGCGGATTGAAGGTATATGGGTTTGCAGCAAGCTTTTCCTGTTCTTCTTCCGTCGGGGTTTTATCCAGTGTCGCGCCCATGGCTTGCGCCACATATTGGATGAAATCGCCAAGTGCTGCCTGGTTGAGAAGGCCACGTTCATCCAGAGGCATTTTTAAAAACCAGATCCATGGGGCTTGATTCGGTTGCCAGAATGCAATGCCGATTTGCGCATGTTGCTGCGCAGGAAAAGGATAGGGCATGCGGTTTTCTTCAATCGCCACAAAATCTTTGTTACTAATAGGCGTGACGCGTCGGCTGAGATCGAATACCAGAAATTCGCAGTTTGCCTGACTCAATATGGCGTTAAGAGAGAGCGTATTTTCCATGATGACTTCTAATTCGTGTTGCCTTCATTGGCGGAGAGTGAAACAGCGGTGAGTGTACCATTCTCGCGGCTTTGGGCGGCGATGGATTCGTAACAGCGCTTTTCACTGAATGTTGCTGAACGATGGGAGTGTGGATTTCAGATCGCTCGGCATTGATTAGTGATATGCTTGCGCCAGTTTGATATTTCAACCCATTGGACGCAAAAGCGGGTAAAAGAGAGCAATTTCTATGAGCAAACACGAAAAAGTCGGTGCCTTGCTGTTGGCACTCAAAGACACGCTAGAAGTGCATGGTCACTGGCAAAGTGAGCCACCCTCGAGCGAGGCTCTTTCAAGTGTCGAGCCTTTCGCGGTTGATACTTTGGGTTGTGCCGAATGGCTTCAATGGATTTTTATCCCGAAAATGGCGTTCCTGTTACAACACGGCCAACCTTTGCCAGAGTCATTTTCTATTGCTCCTTATGTGGAAGAAGCCATGCGTGGTCAGGAAGGGCATGCAGACATTACCCGTGTTTCGATGGACATTGATGCTCTGTTTATACCGCAATAACCGTTTTTAAGATGCAAACTGAACTAGAAATAACTTATCGCGATGAGTGGCTGATCGCCGTTAACAAGCCTTCAGGTATGTTGGTGCACCGCTCTTGGCTCGACAAAGGCGAAACCCGCTTTGTCATGCAAACGTTGCGAGACCAGATTGGCCAGCATGTTTTTCCACTTCATCGATTGGACCGCCCAACCTCCGGTGTTTTGCTTTTTGCGCTTTCGTCCGAAATGGCTTCACAAATGATGCCAAAGTTCGCCGGGCGCGACATTCACAAAACCTATCATGCGGTTGTTCGTGGCTGGA
Organism: Grimontia sp. SpTr1; assembly: GCF_947387585.1. Lineage (NCBI taxonomy): Bacteria > Pseudomonadati > Pseudomonadota > Gammaproteobacteria > Vibrionales > Vibrionaceae > Grimontia > Grimontia sp. SpTr1. Next base: position 34,905 of record NZ_CANDOD010000021.1, on the reverse strand, counting down.
TTAAAGAAGGTGCAACGCTCGATTATCCACTCAAAGAAGAACTGGATAAGGTGGCTGATAAATTCGCGACGGCTGAGCCAGAAGCCAAAGAGGCGGTCACTGAATACCGACCGGTTGCGCATGCGGAGTTACCGATCCCTATGGGGCGCTACCAAAGCTGCCGTTACACGCTGGTGGAAATGAAACCGCATACTGGCCGTAAGCACCAGCTCCGCCGTCACATGCATCACTTGAGTCACCATATCGTGGGCGATGTGAATCATGGAGACGGGCGACACAATCGCCTGTTCCGTCAGGAATTTGAATGTCATCAACTGCTGCTTCATGCGTCACGAACGGAATTTCAGCATCCGGTAACCGGTGAAAACCTGGTGATTGAGGCCAAGGTTGATGAAGTTTGGCGAAGGGTGCTTGAAGGTTTGGGATGGGGCAGAGCGCTCTGAGGAAGAGCAAGTCTCAGGATCCTAGATCCTGAGACCTTTTTTCTAGAGTTTTTCCAGATCGGCTTCGATCTCGGCGATCTTGCTGGCAACCACTTTTTCTAAGTGACGTAGGTCGCGAAGGATTTTCTTCTTGGTATCCTGCTCGCTTTTCTCGTGGCGCACGATTTTATCCAGTTCATCTACGACCAGCGACAAACTGCGGTTGATCTCCGTGACTTCACGGAAGCGGCCGCTGCCACTGTCAACCACCACATTCTTTCTCTGGCGTGGGTATTTGAACTTAACGCTCTTGGCAAACAGCTCGCCTTTGGCTTTGTGAAAGTAGATTTTCAGCGTGTCTGAATTGGCTTCTTGACGCAGGGTGTAACGCTCGATGTTCTCTGGATGTTCGATACCGATGTTTTTCAGATTCTGATACATGTTTTACCCCTTCTATCGTCAGAACAGACTACGGTTCAATCACTTATTGTTCACTTTAGCAGCATCCTTTCTTCAGCCCCAACCATTGTTATGATCAATGTCTGAGACTTGTGGTCGAGATCGCCCAATATGCTGACTGATCGAAATTCTCCAGTTTCATTCACCACTAATTTGCATCATTCAAGGCATCAAATAGTGCTTCTTTCAGCGTTTTCTGAACTTCGTCAGAAAGCGCCTGGCGTTCACCATCAGTCACAATGAAAAAGTCTTCTGCACGCTCACCAATGGTGGTAATTTTTGCCGCTTGCAGAGACACACCTTCGCGGGCGAATACTGCACCTACACGTGCCAAGAGTCCCGGTGTGTCCAGGGCGACCAGTTCAAGGAGTGTGCGACGTCCCGTGCGAGTCGGCAGGAAAGAGACCTGCGTTTTCACATTAAAGGCCATCAACTTACGGGACGCACGTTTGACCGGAATCGTGATCGGCCCATCCTGAGTAAGTGCCAATGTGACACCCTCGCGGATTTTCTCGTGCCGGTCGGGTTGAATCGCTTCGTTATGTGAGTCCAACACCATAAAAGTGTCCAGTGCGAAACCATCTTTACTGGTCATGATTTGTGCGTCGTGGACGCTGAGATTTTTCTTATCAAGCGCGGCGACCACACGGGCAAACAGGCTTGGTCTATCCTGACTGTAAACGAAAATCTCGGTGCCACCACGGGTGGCATTCTTGCTGACCAGTACCAAAGGCTCATCACCTTCGTGGCTCAGAATGTGCTCACTGTGCCAGGCGATTTGCTTGTGGGTGTGGCGCAGGAAGTAATCGGCTTTAAAACGCTGCCAAAGCAGCTCAATTTCCCGTGGCGTGTGACCGTGTTTACGCAGCAGGGCTGACGCCAAATGTTGGTTATGGCGGATACGTTCACGAATATCTGGCGGGTTTTCCAACCCACGACGCAACGCTTTCTGGGTGGAGTAGTAAAGCTCTGCCAGAAGGGTTCGTTTCCAGCTGTTCCAAAGCTCTGGGTTGGTGGCGTTGATATCGGCCACGGTGAGGCAAATCAGGTAGTCGAGGCGTTCTTCATCACGTACTTTCTGCGCGAATTCAGTAATGACTTCCGGATCATAAATATCGCGGCGCTGAGCGGTGACAGACATCAGGAGGTGATTGCCGACCAGCCAGCTGACAAGGTTCGCCTCAGGGCGAGAGAAACCGTGATCGATACAGAAGCTATAGGCTTCTTCTGCGCCAATTTCTGAGTGATCGCCACCGCGGCCTTTGCCGATGTCATGGAAAATCGCTGCCAGTAAGAGAAGCTCCGGTTTCGCCAAGCGAGGGTAAACATCACAACAGATAGGGTGCTTGTCGCGGTTTTCTTCGTAGCTATAGCCATTAATGTGTTTGAGCAGGCGGATAGTGTGCTCGTCCACGGTATAGGCGTGGAAAAGGTCAAACTGCATCTGGCCAACTATTTGGCTCCATTGCGGCAGGTAGGCTGACAACACGCCGTGCTTATGCATCAAAGGGAAAGCTTTGTGCAGCGCATTTGGGTGGCGGGTCAGGGCGATAAATTTCTCTTTCGCTTCTGGCACATCGCACAGGAAGCGGTTCAAACGTCGGCGCGCGGTGCGGAGCTGTCTTAGCGTTGGTGCTGAAATGGATTCAATCGATTTGTCGTTAGCGATGTGCAGGAACATGTCGATGATGGTGTCGGGACGTGCCTGGAACAATGCTGGCTTGCGCGCTTCAATCTGGCGGCCATGACGCTGGAAATCATCGCTCAGCACTTCAATGGTTTTGCTGTCGGGCTCGTTTTCAATCGCCTGTGCAAACAGGCGGATCAGCATTTTGTTGAGCTCAGACACTCTTCCCAGTGTGCGGTAGAAGTCTTTCATCATGAGCTCTATGCCACGGTTTCCTTCGCCTTGGTAACCGAGAGTTTCAGCAACAGAAGGTTGATGGGCGAAGGTGAGGCGGTTGTCATAACGACGAAGTTCAAGGTGCAGGGCAAAACGGATGCGCCACAGCATCGTTTGGCATTCATCTAACTCGCGGAATTCAGCGTCAGTCAGAAAGCCGTATTTACTCATTTCACGTAGGCTGGTGGCACCGAAGTGACGGCGGGCAATCCAACTCAGGGTATGGATATCACGAAGACCGCCCGGACTGGATTTGATGTCTGGTTCCAGGTTGTAGGCCGTGTCATGGTATCGGGCATGACGCTCTTTTTGCTCTTTAACTTTGGCTTTGAAGAATCTTTCGCTGGGCCAAAACTGCTCAGAGTGAATGCGGTTTTTCAATTCATGGAAGATTCGTTCACTGCCGCAAAGCAATCGGGATTCCTGTAAATTGGTGGCGACGGTCAAATCGTCGAGGCCGACATCCATGCACTCAGCGAGGGTACGCACGGAATGACCAACTTCCAGTTTTAAATCCCATAACAGTGTTACGAACTCACTGAGACGCGTTTGGTAGTTTTTATCTATGCCGTTTTCAGAGAGGATCAAAAGGTCGATATCAGAAAGAGGGTGAAGCTCTCTGCGTCCGTAACCGCCTACGGCAATCAGCGAAAGGTTGGGATGATGATGAAATTCGAAATGTTGCCACAGCCTTTCCAGCAAGGCGTCAATGTAATCTGAACGCTGGTAAACCAAATCCGTGACGGGCTTGCGTTCAAGAAAAGCGGCTTTCTGTTGTTCACCGAACAGTGACAGCTGATTTTTAAGCTCAGTAAGATTCAGCTGCTCAGCGGTCAGTTCATTGGGTGAGAGCAAAACGTTGTTCATTGTCATCCTTGATAAAAAAAGTCGGCGCATTGGCCGACTTCTGTTTTTTGAATTATGCGTTGTTCAAAATGCGAGGCAGTTTTTCCTCACTGCGCAGAGTCAGGATTTCACAACCGGTGTCCGTGACCAGAATCGTGTGTTCCCATTGCGCGGATTTCTTGCCATCAACGGTATATACCGTCCAGCCATCATCATCATCCAGCAGAGTGCCAAATTTACCTGCGTTGATCATTGGCTCAATGGTAAAGCACATACCCGCTTTAATGACGGTGCGGTCACTGTTCTTGTAGTGCACCACTTGCGGCTCTTCATGGAATTCAGCACCAATACCGTGACCACAGTAATCTTTCACGATTGAGTAACGCTTTGGACGGTTTTTGATGAACTTTTGGATTTCCGTACCGATGTCACCAATGCGCGCGCCAGGTTTCACTTTTTTCAGGGCTTGGTAGAGGCTTTCCTGTGCGACGTGACACAGTGCTTTGTCTTCCGCTGACACTTCACCTACCAGGAACATTTTTGACGTGTCGCCGTGGTAGCCGTCTTTAATCACTGTGATGTCGATGTTGATGACATCACCATCTTTCAACACGTCAGTTTTACTCGGGATACCGTGACATACAACGTGGTTAATTGATGTACAAATAGACTTTGGAAAGCCGTGGTAGTTGAGCGGTGCTGGGATCGCTTGCTGTGTCTCTGTGATGTATTTGTGGCAAATATCATCTAGCTCTTCAGTCGTCACACCCGCTTTTACGTGCGGTTCGATCATCTCAAGCACTTCTGCCGCAAGGCGACCGGCCTCACGCATTTTTTCGATTTCTTCAGCCGATTTAATAGTGGCGCTCATTGCTTTCTCTCAGTTGGCTCCCTTAACTGAAACAGCAAGGGAGGAATTGACTGCTATTACTACATATTATCAATCGCATCGCCATGTGGGAACCTTACCCGGCGACTCACTGACTTTTTTATGCTGGATTCTAAGGCGCTTTTTATGGTATAAAGCGCGCCGAAATACGCCTTAATGGTTAATCGGGTCTTCCGGTTCTGTTTAGGTGGTTTCGACAAACACTTATTTTTTAACACACACACATATCGGCACATGCTCCGGGGTGCCCTTTGAGGGTCGGATGTATGGGATATGTGGAGGCCTAACCCCAAGAGGAATTAAAATGGCTACTGTTTCAATGCGCGACATGCTGAAAGCTGGTGTTCACTTCGGTCACCAGACTCGTTACTGGAACCCTAAGATGAAGCCGTTCATCTTCGGTGCACGTAACAAGGTTCACATCATTAACCTAGAAAAAACTGTACCAATGTTCAACGACGTACTGGCTGAGCTGACCAAAGTTGGTGAGCGTAAGGGTAAAGTACTGTTCGTTGGTACTAAGCGTGCCGCTAGCGAATCTGTTAAAGCAGCAGCAGAAAGCTGTGATCAGTACTACGTGAACAACCGTTGGTTGGGCGGTATGCTGACTAACTGGAAAACTGTTCGCCAGTCAATCAAACGTCTGAAAGATCTGGAAACTCAGTCAACTGACGGTACTTTCGAGAAGCTGACTAAGAAAGAAGCTCTGATGCGCACCCGTGAAATGGAGAAACTTGAGAAGTCTCTGGGCGGTATCAAAAACATGGGCGGTCTGCCAGACGCACTGTTCGTAATCGACGCTGATCACGAGCACATTGCTATTAAAGAAGCAAACAACCTGGGTATCCCAGTGTACGCGGTAGTTGATACCAACTCTGACCCAGACGGCGTTGACTTCGTTATCCCAGGTAACGACGACGCGATTCGCGCAGTTCAACTGTACCTGAACGCTGCAGCTCAGTCATACACTGAAGGCCGTAGCCAGGACATCGTAGCTCAAGCAGAAGACGAGCTGGTTGAAGTCGCTGAATAAGACACTTGCTCCTTGTGAGCGTTCTTAGCCATCAGACTGTCACAGACAGCACTGTAAGCTAAGTAGGTTAGCAGGGGCCAACTATGGGCCCCTGATTTTTACCCAAATAGTTTCGAATCGAGGAATGAACAATGGCTGTTACCGCTGCCCTGGTAAAAGAACTGCGCGAACGCACTGGCGCAGGCATGATGGAATGTAAAAAAGCGCTGGTAGAAACTAACGGCGACATCGAGCTGGCGATTGAAAACATGCGTAAGTCAGGCGCTGCTAAAGCTGCTAAGAAAGCAGGTAACGTAGCTGCTGAAGGCGCAATCATCATCAAAGAAGTTGATGGTGTTTCTGCTCTGGTTGAAGTTAACTGTCAGACTGACTTCGTTGCTAAAGACGGCAACTTCACTGCTTTCGCAAACGCAGTTGCTGATGAAGCAGCGGCAACCAAAGCGACTGTAGAAGAGCTGCAAGCGAAATTCGAAGATGACCGCGTAGCGCTGGTTGCTAAAATCGGTGAAAACATCTCTATCCGTCGCGTAGCTTACGTTGAAGGTTCAGCGATGGCTTCTTACCGTCACGGCGAGCGCATCGGTGTTGTTGTTGCTGGTGAAGGCGACGCAGAAACTCTGAAGCACATCGCAATGCACGTTGCTGCATCACGTCCAGAGTACGTAACTCCTGACGACGTACCAGCTGACGTAGTCGCTAAAGAGCGCGAAGTTCAAGTAGAAATCGCGATGAACGAAGGCAAGCCTAAAGAAATCGCAGAGAAAATGGTTGAAGGCCGCATGAAGAAATTCACCGGCGAAGTTTCTCTGACTGGTCAACCTTTCATCATGGAGCCTAAGAAATCTGTAGGTGACATCCTGAAAGAGAAAGGCGCTTCTGTTTCTACTTTCATCCGCCTGGAAGTGGGTGAAGGTATCGAGAAAGCAGCTGGCATGAGCTTCGCAGAAGAAGTTGCAGCCGCTCAGAAAGGTTAATTCCTCTTTGAGACCCAAAAGACCGCAGAACCCTGCGGTCTTTTCACAATCCCATCCGTAGAAGTTAGTGCCTAAAGGTAGTGAGAATGACTACAAACCCAAAACCAGCTTATCAACGAATTTTGCTTAAATTGAGTGGCGAAGCGCTGCAAGGTAAAGAAGGCTTCGGTATCGATCCGGCTGTGCTTGACCGCATGGCACAAGAAATCAAAGAACTGGTTGAACTTGGAGTACAAGTTGGCTTGGTTATCGGTGGTGGTAACCTATTCCGTGGTGCAGGCCTTGCAGAAGCGGGTATGAACCGGGTTGTGGGCGACCACATGGGTATGTTGGCGACTGTAATGAACGGTCTGGCTATGCGTGATGCACTGCACCGTGCCTATGTGAACGCGCGGGTTATGTCTGCTATCCCTCTGAACGGTGTGTGTGACAGCTACAACTGGGCGGAAGCTATCAGTCAACTGCGCAACGGCCGTGTGGTAATTTTCTCTGCAGGTACAGGCAACCCATTCTTCACCACAGATTCAGCAGCATGTCTGCGCGGCATTGAAATCGAATCTGATGTTGTGATTAAAGCCACCAAGGTTGATGGCGTTTACACTGACGACCCAGCGAAAAACCCGGATGCAGAACTTTACAGCCACCTGGCTTACCAGGACGTGCTGGAAAAAGAATTGAAAGTGATGGACCTTGCTGCCTTTACTCTGGCTCGCGATCACAAGATGCCGATTCGTGTTTTCAACATGAATAAGCCAGGTGCACTGCGCCGAGTTGTGATGGGTGAGCAAGAAGGCACACTAATTAATAACGGTTAATCAATTTTAGTGGCATAATCTCCGTCGTTAGAAAAAAGAATCTTCAAGGATATTCTCGTGATCAATGAAATTAACGCAGATGCGAAAGAGCGCATGCAGAAAAGCGTTGAAGCGCTGAAGAACACTCTATCTAAAATCCGCACTGGTCGTGCGCATCCAGCACTGCTTGATGGCCTGTCTGTCGATTACTATGGCTCTGCAACTCCGCTGAAGCAATTGGCTTCAATCGTTGCAGAAGATGCACGTACTCTGGCTATCACTGTATTCGATAAGTCTGTGACGCAAGCTATCGAAAAAGCGATCATGACTTCAGATCTGGGTCTGAACCCAATGTCTGCGGGTACCGTTATCCGCGTTCCATTGCCACCGTTGACCGAAGAGCGTCGTCGCGATTTGGTTAAGATTGTTCGTGGTGAAGCTGAAGGTGGCCGAGTTGCTGTTCGTAACATCCGCCGTGACGCCAACAGCGATCTGAAAGGTTTGCTGAAAGAGAAAGAAATTTCTGAAGACGAAGAGCGTCGTGGTCAGGACGATATCCAAAAACTGACTGACGCGGCTGTTAAAGAAATTGACACAATTCTTGAAGCCAAAGAAAAAGAGTTGATGGAAGTTTAATTCCGGCTACACTCTGATTCCATTGCCGAAGCGCCGTGCTAGCAGTACAGCGCTTTTTATTTGCGAAGGATAATGATGAGCTCCCAATCTTTCCATCAAGAAATCGATCCCAGCCTACTTCCCAAACACATCGCCGTCATCATGGACGGAAATGGCCGTTGGGCCAAAGCGCGTGGCAAAGCGCGTATGTTTGGCCACAAAGCCGGTGTTGACGCCGTTCGAAAAACTGTTTCAGCTGCTAATCGTCTTGGTATTCAGGTTTTAACCCTGTTTGCATTCAGCAGTGAAAACTGGCGTCGTCCAGAGGAAGAAGTCAGCCTGTTGATGGAGCTTTTTGTCACTGTGCTGGGACGTGAAGTGAAACGTCTTCACAAAAATGGTGTAAAGCTCAAGGTAATTGGCGATACCACGCGCTTTAGCCAGTCGTTACAAGATAAAATTGCCGCGGCGGAAGCTTTAACGGCCAACAATACCGGATTGGTATTGAACGTGGCTGCCAACTATGGCGGTCAGTGGGATATTATGCAGGCTGTCAAAAAGCTTGCGGCTCAGGTAGAGCGTGGCGAAATTCCTGCAGAGCAACTCACTGAAGGTGATCTTCAGGTGCACCTGTCTTGTTCTGGTCTACCAGACGTAGATTTGATGATACGCACCAGCGGCGAATGCCGCATTAGCAACTTTATGCTGTGGCAAGCGGCCTATGCAGAGTTGTATTTCACCGAACAATTCTGGCCTGATTTCGACGAGACAAGTCTCACCGATGCTATTGCTTGGTTTATCAACCGTGAACGCCGATTTGGGTGTACCGGTGAGCAGATCAAGGCCATGTTACAAGTAGAAAAATAGAGGGTTTCGTTTGCTGAAACAACGTGTCTTAACGGCACTGGTACTGGCACCGCTTGTTATCGCCGGTATTTTCTTTTTGCCGTTACAACTTTTCGTGATTGCTGTGGCAGGTGTCACTTTACTTGGCCACTGGGAGTGGACCAAGTTTGTGGCTGCCTCGTCCCGTTTTAGCGCATTTGTTTTCCCTGCAATCATTCTTGTCGGTTCACTGTTTGCGTTACCTGTGACTCAAGATGGCCTTCAACTCGCCACTACAAGTGGCAGTGTGTTGGCGATTGCTGGTGCATTATGGTGGCTGGCTGCTACTGTGATGGTGCTGCGCTATCCAAGAGGGACTAGCTGGTGGGGTGATAGCAACGCAGTGCAGCAAGGATTTGGCGTACTGACGCTGCTTCCATTCCTTTGGAGCGTTATTCTTCTCCGTGCCTACCACTTCGATGTTTCCCCTTACCTTGGCGCGAAGATGGTGCTTTTGGTTTGTTTGTTGGTTTGGTCTGCTGATACTGGTGCGTATTTTGCGGGTAAGACCTTCGGTAAGCGCAAAATGGCACCTTCAGTGAGCCCAAATAAAACGGTTGAAGGTCTGATTGGCGGGTTGATTGCAGCCGTTGCTGTCACCTTGACCGCTGCCCAGTATTTCTCTATTCCTTTCTCCTCTCTTGCTATGTTAGGTCTTGTTGCTTTGATCACTTCCTTCGCTTCAGTTTTGGGCGATCTTGCGGAAAGCATGTTTAAGCGTGTCGCGGGTGTGAAAGACAGTGGCAGCATTTTGCCTGGACATGGCGGTATACTGGATAGAATAGATAGCCTGACGGCCGCATTCCCAGTTTTCACCGTATTGTATTTCTGGCTTGCGTAACTCTCTCACCGGCGTTTCGCCGGTGAGTTGTATTCAGGCTTTATGGAACAAAAATTCAGAGTTTCCTATGCGTAAGATAACGATTCTTGGTGCAACCGGCTCAATTGGTACCAGCACGCTTTCTGTGATTGAAAAGAATCCTCACGCCTACGAGGTTTTCGCGCTCGCGGCGAATGCCAACGTCAATGAAATGCTTCTTTTGTGTCTGAAGTGGCGTCCAAAGTTTGCCGCTATGGCGAATGCTGAAGCTGCTGCAAGTTTACGTCTGGCATTGAAAAATCAAGGCTGTGCGACAGAAGTGCTCAGCGGGATTGAAGGTCTTTCTGCGATTTCTGAGCACACTGATGTTGATACTGTCATGGCTGCAGTGGTGGGGGCGGCGGGGCTTATTCCTACTATGGCAGCAGTGAAGGCTGGGAAACGCATACTGTTAGCAAATAAAGAAGCGCTGGTGATGTCTGGGCAATTCTTTATCGATGCGGTTCACCAATACGGCGCTGAGCTCCTGCCCGTCGACAGTGAACACAATGCGATTTTCCAGTGTCTTCCTGCAAGTATTCAATCGCGTCCGGGTGTTTGTGATTTGGCCTCAGAAGGGGTTAGCAAAATCCTTCTTACAGGTTCTGGTGGTCCGTTCCGTTACACTGATTTGGCCCTTCTTCAGGAAGTGACACCAGCTCAAGCTATTGCGCATCCGAACTGGTCGATGGGGCCTAAAATTTCCGTCGATTCTGCCACTATGATGAACAAAGGCCTCGAATATATTGAGGCGCGCTGGCTGTTTAATGCCAGTCGTGAACAGTTGGATGTCATCATTCATCCTCAGTCGGTGATCCATTCGATGGTACAGTACCGTGACGGTTCTGTACTGGCACAAATGGGTTTGCCTGACATGTGTACACCTATCGCTTACGCAATGGCTTATCCGGACCGTATTGAAGCGGGTGTGAAGCCTTTGGATTTCAGTGAAGTGGGTGAATTCACTTTCCTTAAACCTGATTTCAACCGCTATCCATGTTTGAAGCTGGCGATTGATGCCTGTTACGTGGGTCAGGCTGCAACAACGACTCTAAATGCAGCTAACGAAGTCGCGGTTGAAGCATTCTTGCAAGGGCAAATTGGCTTCATGCAGATTGCTGAGGTGAATGATGCTGTGTTACAACGGGCGGAGTTATCGGAACCATCCTGCATTCAAAGCCTCTTAGAGATAGATGACAAAGCACGTGTCATGGCTCAGAAAAGGATTACGGAGTTAACACAATGAGCGCCATTCTTTGGAACCTGCTGTTTTTCCTCATTGCACTCGGCATTTTGATTGCGGTACATGAGTACGGCCATTTTTGGGTTGCGCGTAAATGTGGTGTGAAAGTTGAGCGCTTTTCGATTGGCTTTGGTAAGTCGATTTGGAAGAAAGTGGGCAAAGATGGCACCGAATATACGTTAGCGATGATCCCGCTGGGTGGCTACGTCAAAATGCTCGACGAGCGTGTTGACGATGTCCCTGAATCCCAGAAAGAGCAAGCATTCAATAATCGTCCACTGTGGCAGCGCAGTGCGATTGTTGCTGCAGGGCCAGCAGCAAACTTTTTGTTTGCTATTGCCGCTTATTGGCTGGTGATGATCATTGGTGTACCAGCAGTAAAACCGATTATTGGTGATGTCGCTCCCCATTCTATTGCTGCACAAGCGGGCATTGAACCGGGAATGGAACTAACTGAAATCTCCGGTATCAAAACGCCAGATTGGGAATCGGTCAATTTTCAGTTGATTGCCCACATTGGTGACAGTGAGATGACGCTGGCAGTCAAACCTGATGAGAATGCTGCCTATGCGATTGAGAAGAAGTTGGACTTAGCGACATGGTCTTTCGATCCTGAATCTCAGTCAGCACTGCGCACTCTGGGAATGACGCCTTACCGCCCGGAAATCACCAATGTGCTTTCCAATGTAATGGAAGGCAGTGCGGCAGAAAGAGCCGGGTTACTGGTAAACGATAGACTACTGTCTCTGGGTGATAAGCCCGTTACGGAGTGGTCTGGGGTGGTAGAAACTATCCGTGCAAACCCTGGACAAGCTCTGTCTGTTCTTGTCGAGCGTGACGGTGCTGAGGTGTCTTTGACCCTGACCCCTGACGTGAATGAACAAGATGGTAAGGCAACTGGCTACGCTGGTTTTGCGCCGCATGTTGAGCCTTGGCCCGAGTCGCATCAGCTGACACTTCAGCATGGTCCTTTGGATGCGGTTCCGGCTGCGATGGACAAAACCTGGCAGGTGGTATCACTGACTGCTGGGATGATTAAGAAGCTGTTCACAGGTGATGTGGCAGTAAAGAATTTGAGTGGACCTATCTCAATTGCAAAAGGTGCAGGGATGACCGCAGACTTCGGTCTGGTATACTTTCTCGGCTTTCTCGCACTGATCAGCGTTAATTTAGGCATTATTAACCTGTTACCGTTACCGGTTCTTGATGGCGGACACCTGTTGTTTTTTGGTATTGAAGCCGTGACACGTCGCCCCGTCTCTGAACGAGTGCAGGATATGGGATATCGGGTAGGTACAGCAATCATCATGGCGTTGATGGCTGTAGCGATATTTAACGATTTCGCCCGACTATAAACATTCAGCGTTTAGCAAGGAAATGTCAGAGCAAGCAATGGCGATGAAAAAACTTCTTATAGCCTCTCTTTTATTCTCAAGTTCTGTTACGGCCGATGAGTTCGTAGTAGAAGATATTCGTTTTGAGGGGCTTCAGCGCGTCAGCCTCGGTGCTGCGTTGCTCGCAATGCCGGTACGGGTTGGCGACAACATCGACGAAGGCGATGTTTCCGGGATCATCAAATCCCTGTTTTCCACCGGCAACTTTGAAAACGTGCGCGTCTTCCGTGATGGCGATGATCTGTTGGTCAAAGTGATTGAACGCCCAACGATTGCCAGCGTGTCTTTCTCAGGCAATAAAGCCATTAAAGAAGAACAACTGGAAGAAAATCTTTCCGCTTCTGGCCTTCGCGTGGGCGAGTCACTGGACCGCACCAAGCTTTCCAACATCGAAAAAGGTTTGGAAGATTTCTACTACAGCGTGGGTAAATACAATGCTGTCGTGGATACGGTGATCACCCCGCTTCCGCGAAACCGTGCTGATGTGAAATTTGTCTTCACTGAAGGCGTTTCAGCAAAAATCCAACAAATTAACTTTATTGGTAATGAAGTCTTCTCTGACGATGAACTCAAGTCCAACTTCGAGTTGCGCGCTGATGTGCCTTGGTGGAACTTCCTTGCCAACGAACAGTATCAGAAACAGGCGTTGGCAGGAGATCTAGAAAACCTGCGTTCATTTTACCTCAATCGCGGTTATCTGAAATTCCGTGTTGAGTCCGCCAATGTTTCTATCTCACCGGATAAAAAAGGCGTCTATATCACCCTGAACATTGATGAGGGCGAACCTTACACGGTGGCAGATGTCAGCTTCCGAGGCGGTAAAAACAGTGCTGAATTTGCCGCCCTGGTGCCTTTCGAAGACGGTGAGACTTACAACGGTCAAAAAGTGACGCGCCTTGAAGATGAAATCAAGCGTAAACTGGGTGAACAAGGCTATGCCTATCCTCAGGTTTCCACTATTCCTGAGTTTGATGACGAAGCGAAGACCGTTGCTCTTAACGTGAACGTAGAGCCGGGTAAGCGTATTTATGTTCGTAACATCAAGTTCTCTGGTAACCAAATCACCAAAGACGAAGTGCTGCGCCGCGAAATGCGCCAGATGGAAGGCTCTTGGCTGAACTCTAAATCTGTAGAGACCAGTAAAGATCGTCTGAATCGTCTGGGCTTTTTTGAAACCGTTGATGTTCGCACTTCCCGTGTGCCGGGTACGGATGATCAGGTAGACGTTGAGTATGTGGTTAAGGAGACCAACTCCGGTAGCGTGAACTTTGGTATCGGTTACGGTACCGAGTCGGGAATCAGCTTCCAGGCAGGTCTTCAGCAGGATAACTTTGCGGGTACAGGTAACCGCTTTGGTGTCAATGCAATGATCAATGACTACCAAAAGAACCTGACGCTGGATTATCGTGACCCTTACTTTACCTTGGATGGTATTAGCCTTGGTGGCCGTATTTTCTTCAACGAGTTTGAAGCCTCTGATGCAAACATTGTCGACTATACCGACAAGAGCTACGGTACCAGCCTGACCTGGGGTTTCCCATTCGACGAAATTAACTATTTCGACTTCTCTGTGGGTTACACTCACCGCCAGATCGAAAATCTGGGCGGTTATTACCAGATTCAAAAGTTCCTCGATTCGATGGGCGACAGCGTGACTGATGATGGTGGTCTCGTGGTCGATGACTTTGACTGGTCGGTAAGCTGGACGCGAAACAACCTGAACCGTGGTTTCTTCCCAACAGCGGGCAACTACCAGCGTGCGTCATTCCGTATGACAGTGCCAGGCTCTGATGCCCAGTACTTCAAAGCGCAATATGATGTTCGCCAATATTTCCCACTCGATGAAGGACACAACTTCTCCTTCCTGATGAGAGGACGTTTGGGTTACGGCAACGGCTATGGCAGTAACGACGAGAATGATTACCTGCTTCCGTTTTATGAAAATTTCTATGCAGGTGGTTACTCAACGCTTCGTGGTTTCCGCTCGAATACAGCAGGTCCAAAAGCCGTTTATGACCAGGGGGCAGGCAACAACCCAGCGCTTGTAGGCAGTAACGACTCTGTCGGTGGTAATGCGATTGCATTGGCCAGTGCCGAACTGATTTTCCCGATGCCATTTGTTTCTGAAGAGGCGAGAAGTGCGATTCGAACCAGTGTGTTCGTGGATGCAGCTTCAGTATGGGATACCGAATACGACCTGAATGATGCGCGTGTCATCAGTGGGCAGGAATACATTTACGACTATAGCGATCCATCGAACTACCGGGCATCGTATGGTGCAGCGATTCAATGGCGCTCCCCAATGGGACCGCTGGTTTTCTCGCTGGCTAAACCAATCAAGAAATACGAGGGTGATGATGAGGAATTCTTCACCTTTACCATTGGCCGTACGTTCTGATTTCAACATTAGGAGAAAAGTTTGAAACCTATTATCAAAGCGGCAGGCCTGAGCCTCGCCATTGTTACTGCTTCTTTTTACGCAACAGCGGCAGAAGCTGCACAGAAAATCGGTTATGTTGCGACTGGCCCGGTGTTGGCGCAAATGGCGAAGAAAAGTAATGTTAATGATCAGCTTCGTAAAGAGTTCAAAGATCGCATCGCGGAAGTGGATCGTCTGAGAGATCGTCTGGAAAAAGGTGTCGATAAGCTTCAGCGTAATGGCGAATTGATGAGCGAAGCAGAGCGCACCAAGCTTCAGCGTGAGCTGCAGGCTTTGGACGCAGATTTCAAACTGAAAGCGAAAAACCTTCAGGAAGACCAGCGTAAGCGTGGAGCAGAAGAAGAGCGTAAGCTTGTTCAGAAGCTACAGAAAACCATTGAAACAATTGCCAAGAAAGAAGGCTATGACATGGTCATCAATAGCCAGGCTGTGATGTACGCAAGCCCGAAAGACGACCTGTCAGAAAAAGTACTGAAAGCAGTGAAATAAGTAAGGTAGAAAATGGCTTCTATTACGCTCGCTGAATTAGCGGAAAAACTGGGTGCAGAACTGCACGGTGATGGCAGTGTGCAAATCACTGCCATCGCGGGTATGGATAAAGCTGGCGAAGGAGAGATCACCTTCCTTTCCAGCAGCAAATACCGCAAACATCTTGCTGAGTGTCAGGCAAGTGCTGTGATGGTTAAGGAAGCCGACCTGTCATACTGCACCGGAAATGCACTAGTGTTGAAAGACCCGTATCTGGGATATGCATTAACCGCACAATTGCTGGACACCACACCTGCCTGTGCGGTTGATATTGCCCCAAGTGCCTATGTTTCACCGACAGCGAAGCTGGGGAATGGCGTCGCCGTTGGCCATAACGCTGTGGTAGAAGACGGCGTAGAGCTCGGCGACAACGTGCAAGTCGGTGCTGGCTGCTTTGTAGGCAAAGATACCAAGTTAGGTGCCAATACCCGTCTCTGGGCAAACGTGACGGTTTACCACAATGTGGTGATAGGAGAGTCTTGCCTTGTGCAGTCGGGTACCGTTATCGGTTCTGATGGCTTCGGTTACGCAAACGACAAAGGCCGCTGGGTGAAAATTCCTCAAGTGGGTCGCGTCGTCATTGGCGATCGCGTTGAGATTGGTGCTTGTACCACCATCGACCGTGGCGCGATTGAGGATACCGTGATTGCTGATGGTGTGATTATCGACAACCAGTGTCAGATCGCTCATAATGTTTCGATCGGTGAAAATACCGCCGTTGCAGGGGCAACCACAATGGCTGGTAGCCTTAAGATCGGCAAGCATTGCATTATTGGTGGTGCGACCGTCATTAACGGCCATATGGAAATTACAGATGGTGTCACGATCACTGGTATGGCGATGGTGATGCGACCTATCACTGAACCGGGCATGTATTCTTCGGGTATTCCACTTCAGACCAACAGAGAGTGGCGCAAGACCGCTGCACGAGTGCTGAAAATCGAAGACATGCATAAACGATTGAAAGCCGTTGAAAAACAGCTAGAAGACAGCGAGTAATAGCCGTCCGCGATGGCCTGCTCTGGTGGTTCATTTCGATAAATTGTCGGAACGAACCTGCAGTGTGGGCCATTTGTGTTATCAGCCAATTCAACGACATATAATAAGTATTTCATACAGGAATAAAACTTTGAGTCGCGAAAATAAAATCCTGACAGTTAACGAAATTAAAGAACTGCTGCCACACCGCTATCCATTTCTGCTGATTGACCGTGTTACTGATTTCGAAGAAGGCAAATACCTTCACGCGATCAAAAATGTCTCTGTGAATGAACCACAGTTCACGGGTCATTTCCCTCAGCTGCCTGTATTTCCGGGTGTATTGATCCTCGAAGCGATGGCGCAGGCGACCGGCCTTCTGGCATTTAAGACCTTCGGTCAGCCAAAAGAGAATGAACTGTATTACTTTGCCAGTATCGATAACGCAAAATTCCGCGCGCCGGTAACCCCTGGTGACCAGATGGTTCTGGAAGTGGAATTCCTGAAAGAGCGTCGCGGTATTGCTGCGTTCACAGGCGTTGCTAAAGTTGATGGTAAGGTTGTTTGCTCAGCTGAGCTGAAGTGTGCCAGAAGAGAGTTTTAATCGTGATTCATGAAACCGCACAAATCCACCCAACGGCTGTTGTGGAAGAAGGCGTAACCCTTGGCGCAAACGTCAAGATCGGTGCCTTTTCTTTCATCGGCACCGGTGTGGAAATCGGTGAAGGCACCGAAGTCAAAACGCATGTTGTGATCAAAGGGCCAACCAAAATTGGCTGTGAAAACAAAATCTATCAATTCGCTTCTATTGGCGAAGAGTGTCAGGATCTCAAATACGCGGGTGAACCTACCACGTTGATCATCGGTGATCGCAACACCATCCGTGAAAGCGTGACCATGCACCGTGGCACTATTCAGGATGAAGGCACCACGAAAGTGGGCAGTGACAACCTGTTCATGATCAATGCTCATGTTGCACATGATTGTGTGATTGGCGATCGCTGTATCTTTGCGAACAATGCAACGCTGGCTGGCCACGTAACAGTGGGTGATTACGCGATTGTTGGTGGTATGACCGCGATTCACCAATTCTGCACTATCGGCAGCCATTGCATGCTGGGCGGTGGTTCGATTGTGGTTCAGGATGTTCCTCCTTATGTGATGGCTCAGGGTAACCACTGCGCACCATTCGGTATCAATGTGGAAGGTCTGAAGCGCCGTGGCTTTGAAAAGAGTGCGATTAAAGCAATCCGAGCTGTTTACAAAGAGCTTTATCGCTCGGGTAAGACTCTGGAAGAAGCCAAGAAACAGATCCTTGAAATGTCGAAAGACGAGCAGGCTTTGCAGCTGTTTGTAGAGTTTTTCGAGAACTCAAGCCGAGGCATTATTCGCTAATGGCTAAGCCACTTCGAATTGGAATTGTCGCCGGGGAAATCTCCGGCGATATTTTAGGTGCCGGTTTTATCAAGGCAATCAAAGCCAAATATCCAGACGCGGAATTTGTGGGCATTGCTGGCCCTCGCATGAAGGCATTGGGCTGCGAAACACTGTTCGACATGGAAGAGTTAGCCGTGATGGGCATTGTTGAAGTGCTCGGCCGCTTATCGCGTTTGCTAAAAGTGAAGCGTGAGCTTGTCGACTATTTCACGGCTAATCCGCCTGATGTGTTTGTCGGTATCGACGCGCCAGATTTCAATCTGCGGCTCGAAAAAGATCTCAAAGACAATGGCATCAAAACCGTTCACTACGTCAGCCCGAGTGTATGGGCGTGGCGTCAGAAGCGCATTTTTAAAATTGCTGCAGCCACTGATTTAGTCTTGGCACTTCTGCCTTTCGAAAAAGCCTTTTACGACAAGTTTGACGTTCCCTGTGCATTCGTTGGTCACACCATGGCAGATGACATCCCGATGGTGAGTGACAAAGCTGCGGCAAAAAAACTGTTGGGTTTAGAGCAGGACAAGCGCTATCTCGCCGTATTACCGGGCAGCCGTGGTGGTGAAATGAAGTTGCTGGCACCAACCTTCATCAAAACCTGCAAACTGCTCAAAGCAAAATATCCGGATATCGGCTTTGCCGTTGCGCTGGTGAATGAAAAACGCCGGGCCCAATTTGAAGAAGCATGGCAACAAACGGCACCAGAACTGGATTTTGTGCTGGTGGATGATACTGCGCGCAACGTGATCATTGCTTCTGACGCGGTGCTGCTGGCCTCTGGCACCGTCGCGCTTGAGTGCATGCTGGTCAAACGTCCAATGGTGGTGGGTTACGAAGTGAATGCGATCACTGCCTGGATAGCCAAGCGCATGGTTAAGACTGAGTTCGTTTCTCTGCCGAATATCCTCGCAGGTCGTGAACTGGTGCCAGAACGTCTTCAGGAGGCCTGCACGCCAGAAACCTTGGCGAATGATGTTTCCCGTTTTCTCGACAGTGACAACACCGCTTTGATGGCGGAATTCACCCGCTTGCATGAAATTATCCGCTGCGATGCTGACAAAACATCTGCTGATGCAGTGCTGAATCTGATAGGACGTTAGTCAATGGACTTCGAACCTTTTGTATATCCTGACGCTAGGCTTATCGCTGGTGTTGATGAAGTCGGACGGGGCCCTTTGGTGGGGGCAGTGGTAACGGCTGCTGTTATTCTCGATCCCAATAAGCCAATTGAAGGGCTGACCGACTCCAAAAAACTGACTGACAAAAAACGCGCAGTGCTCTTTGAGGAAATCAAAGAAAAAGCACTGGCTTGGTCATTAGGCCGTGCTGAGCCGGAAGAGATTGATGACATCAATATTCTTTCTGCCACCATGCTGGCTATGGAGCGAGCAGTGGCTGGCTTAAACATCAAGCCGGATTTTGTCTTGATTGATGGCAACCGTGTGCCGAAGGGACTCAATATCCCTGCAGAGGCGGTTATTAAAGGTGATTTGCGTGTGGCGGAAATCAGTGCAGCTTCCATTCTGGCCAAGGTTGTTCGAGACCGGGAAATGGAAGAGTTGGACGCGCAATACCCGCAATACGGCTTTGCCAAGCACAAAGGTTATCCAACTAAGGCGCATTTTGAAGCGCTTGCTGAACATGGTGCTATCCCCGAGCACCGAAAGAGCTTTAAACCTGTTAAGAACGCGCTCGGCATTGCATAATGTTTCGGGAGGGATTATCTCATTCCTCCCACATTCACAACAATAAATCAGTAACGTAAGAGTACTATGTCAGACCCACGCTTTATTCACCTTCGTGTTCACAGTGATTTTTCTATGGTCGATGGCCTCGGCAAGGTGCCTCCATTGGTCAAGAAAGTGGCAGAGCTAGGCATGCCGGCGATGGCATTGACGGACTTTACCAACCTATGTGGCTTGGTGAAGTTCTACAACACGGCGCAGAGTACGGGTGTGAAACCGATTATCGGCGCTGACTTTAAAATGCAGACGGACGCTTTTGGTGAAGATCTCTGCCAAATTACCGTACTGGCTGCCAACAACATCGGTTATAAAAACCTTACGTTACTGATTTCAAAAGCCTACCTTCGTGGTCATATCCAGCATCAACCTGTTATCGATCAGGATTGGCTGGTTGAGTTGAAAGAAGGCCTTATCATCCTTTCGGGTGGACGTCGGGGCGATCTGGGCAAAGCCCTACTCAAAGGTAACGCAGGTCTGGCTAATCAGTGCGCAGCCTTCTATCAAACTCATTTCCCTGATGCGTATTACATCGAATTAATGCGAACAGGGCGCCCGGATGAAGAGGCTTACCTTCACTTTGCGCTCGACTTTGCGGCCGAACATGATCTTCCCGTTGTTGCGACCAATGAGGTGTGCTTCCTGACTGCGGATTTGTTTGATGCCCATGAAATCCGCGTCGCGATCCATGATGGCTACACACTAGAAGATCCCCGCCGCCCGAAAAACTACAGTCCTCAGCAGCATCTTCGCTCAGAAGAAGAAATGTGTGAGCTGTTCCATGACATTCCTGAGGCGTTGGCAAACACAGTAGAAATTGCCAAACGCTGTAACGTCACTGTTCGCCTCAACGAATACTTCCTGCCCGCCTTCCCGACTGAAGGCATGGAAGAAACCGAATTTTTGGTGATGAAGTCGCGGGAAGGTTTGGAAGAACGTCTGGAATTCCTGTTCCCGGATGAAGAAGAGCGCCTGAAACGTCGACCTGAATACGATGAGCGTCTTGAAGTCGAACTGGAAGTGATCAACAACATGGGTTTCCCCGGTTACTTCCTCATCGTTATGGAGTTCATCCAGTGGTCGAAAGACAACGCGATTCCTGTGGGGCCAGGCCGTGGTTCCGGTGCGGGCTCGCTGGTGGCCTATGCGCTTAAAATCACCGACCTTGATCCACTGGAATACGATCTGCTGTTCGAACGATTCCTGAACCCTGAACGTGTTTCCATGCCCGACTTTGACGTCGACTTCTGTATGGATAAACGCGATCAGGTGATTGACCACGTTGCTGAGATGTATGGACGTGATGCGGTATCCCAGATCATTACCTTCGGTACCATGGCTGCCAAAGCGGTAATCCGTGATGTGGGGCGTGTACTTGGTCACCCTTATGGTTTTGTTGACCGTATCTCTAAGCTGGTGCCACCTGATCCGGGGATGACGCTGGAAAAAGCCTTTGTGGCAGAGCCACAGCTGGGTGAAATTTACGAAGCGGATGAAGAAGTCCGCGAGCTTATCGATACCTGTCGCATTCTGGAAGGCTGTACACGAAATGCCGGTAAGCACGCGGGTGGTGTGGTTATCTCGCCAACCACCATTACCGATTTTGCTCCTATCTATGCTGATGCTGAAGGTCACTTCCCGGTTACCCAGTTCGATAAGAATGACGTAGAAACTGCGGGCCTCGTGAAGTTTGACTTCTTGGGTCTGCGTACCCTGACCATCATCGACTGGGCGTTGGGACTGATTAACCCGCGCCTAGAGCGTAGCGGTCAGGAGCCGGTGCGTATTGAGTCTATTCCGCTCGAAGATGCAGCTTCATTCCGCGTATTGCAGAACTCAGAAACCACGGCGGTATTCCAGCTCGAATCACGGGGTATGAAAGAGCTGATCAAACGCCTTCAACCTGACTGTTTCGAAGATATCATCGCACTGGTAGCCCTTTTCCGTCCCGGCCCGTTGCAATCAGGCATGGTAGATAACTTTATCGACCGTAAGCACGGACGAGAAGAGATCTCTTACCCTGATGCGACTTGGCAGCATGAGTCACTGAAAGAAATTCTGGATCCAACCTACGGCATCATTCTTTACCAAGAGCAGGTGATGCAGATTGCTCAGGTGCTGTCTGGCTATACCCTGGGTGGAGCAGACATGCTCCGCCGTGCAATGGGTAAGAAAAAGCCAGAAGAGATGGCGAAGCAGCGCGCAACCTTTGAGAGCGGTGCAATCGCAAACGGTGTGGACGGCGAGTTGTCGATGAAGATCTTCGACTTGGTGGAGAAATTCGCAGGTTATGGCTTCAACAAATCGCACTCTGCAGCCTACGCTTTGGTTTCCTATCAAACACTTTGGCTGAAAACACACTATCCGGCGGAATTCATGGCAGCGGTAATGACCGCGGATATGGATAACACCGATAAGATCGTTGGCTTGGTAGAAGAGTGTCGCCGCATGAAACTCACCATGCTGCCACCGGATGTGAATGCGGGTCTATATCGATTCAACGTCAATGAAAAAGGCGAAATTGTTTACGGTATCGGTGCAATCAAAGGTGTGGGTGAAGCGCCAATCGAAAACATCATCAAAGCCCGTCAAGAAGGCGGTTACTTCCGCGATCTGTTCGACTTCTGTGCCCGCATCGACACCAAGAAGGTAAACAAGCGTGTGATTGAAAAGCTAATTCAGTCAGGCGCCATGGACCGATTAGGCCCTCACCGTGCAGCTATGACGGCTTCTTTGGATGATGCACTGAAATCAGCGAGCCAACACCACCAGGCAGAAGCGTTTGGTCAAACTGATATGTTCGGTGTACTCACTGATGCACCGGAAGAGGTGGAGCACAAATACGCGAAAGTGCCGCCATGGCCTGACAAAGTCTGGCTGGAAGGTGAGCGTGAAACGCTAGGGCTTTACTTAACAGGACACCCAATCAACAGCTATGTGAAGGAGCTGAAGCATTACATCACTTGGCGCCTTGAAGATGCTCATGCCACCAAACGTGATGTGGTTTCAACGGTGGCTGGTCTTGTTATCGCCGCGCGTGTTATGACCACTAAGCGGGGCACACGTATCGGTATCCTGACATTGGATGATCGTTCAGGCCGCATGGAAGTGATGCTGTTCTCAGATGCGCTAGAAAAGTATCTGGATCTCATAGAAAAAGACAGAATTTTGGTGGTATCGGGACAGGTCAGCTTTGATGACTTCAACGGTGGCCTTAAAATGTCGGCACGAGAAGTGCTTGATATATCCCAAGCGCGTGAAAAGTACCTGCGCGGTCTTGCTATCTCAGTGACCGACAGGCAAATTGATAACAAATTTTTTGAACGATTCAGTGAGATCTTGGAACCGCACCGTGCAGGAACGGTTCCGGTCAACCTTTACTACCAGCGTGACGATGCTCGCGCCAAGTTGGTCTTAGGTACAGAGTGGCGTATTACGCCAGACGACAAACTGATCGATGATTTAAAAACGCTGCTCGGCGATAAACAGGTCGAGCTGGAATTTGATTGATACTTCGGCCCTGCCAGGAATGTGCGGGGCTATGTTATTACTTAACAGGATTCTTTCTCTATGAGTCTTAATTTCCTTGAATTTGAACAGCCAATCGCGGAATTGGAAGCAAAAATCGAAGCCTTGCGTGTAGTGTCCAAGCGTGGCGACGAAGCTGAGGCTGTCAACCTGGACAAAGAAATCGAGCAATTGGAGACCAAAAGCACTGAGCTGACGAAGAAAATCTTCAGCGATCTGGGTGCTTGGCAGGTTGCACAGCTGGCACGTCATCCACGTCGTCCATATACACTGGACTACGCAGATCTGATCTTCACTGAATTTGAAGAGCTGGCAGGCGATCGCGCATATGCAGATGACAAAGCAATTGTTGGTGGTATGGCGCGTATTGATGGCCGTCCAGTGATGATTATCGGCCATCAGAAAGGCCGTGAAACCCGCGAAAAAGTGATTCGTAACTTTGGTATGCCAAAGCCGGAAGGTTACCGCAAAGCGCTGCGCCTGATGAAAATGGCAGAGCGTTTCAAGATGCCTATCATTACCTTCATTGACACCGCAGGGGCATATCCTGGCGTTGGTGCTGAAGAACGTGGCCAGTCTGAAGCGATTGCACGCAACCTGAAAGAGATGGCTGGCCTGACGGTGCCGGTTATCGTTAACGTGGTTGGTGAAGGTGGCTCGGGTGGTGCACTGGCGATTGGTGTGGGCGATTACGTGAACATGCTGCAGTACTCCACCTACTCGGTGATTTCGCCGGAAGGTTGTGCATCAATCCTGTGGCGTGATTCAGACAAAGCGCCACAAGCCGCTGAAGCAATGGGCATGACTGCACCTCGCCTGAAAGAGCTGGGTCTTATCGATAACATCATCGAAGAGCCGATGGGCGGTGCACACCGTGATTTCGCGAAAACCGCAGAAAGCATCAAAGCACTGCTGGTGGGTCAGTTGGAAGAACTGGCACAGTTAGATGCAGATAATCTGCGCGAGCGTCGTTATCAGCGTCTACTGAGCTACGGTTACTGCTAAGCAAACCGATTGATTTAAAAAGGGCCAAATGGCCCTTTTTTCGTATCTGATGCTATGATTCGAAAAAATCGTCTTTCTCGAAGTGTCTATGCTGTTCTCTCTATTTGAAAATGTCCTCGATAGATACACGCCAGTACCCCGCCAGATCGTGCTGGCTTTCAGTGGCGGCGTGGATTCACGCGTAATGCTCGATTTGCTCGCCACTTATCGGGACATTCATCCCCAGCACGCCTATTTGGTGGTTCATGTTCATCATGGTTTGAGCCCAAATGCAGATGATTGGATGGCACAATGTGAACGTTGGGCCAGTGACGCTGACTTTGCGTTTAAGGGAATTCGGGTGACCTTGAACCATCGAGGCGAAAGCCTTGAGAAAGCTGCCAGAGAGGCACGCTACCAGGCCATTTTGAACTCAGTAGATGACAATGCACTGGTATTGACCGGTCAGCATGCCGATGATCAGGCCGAAACTTTTTTACTGGCGCTTAAGCGTGGTAGTGGCCCTGCAGGGTTGGCTGCCATGCCAGAAACCCGTCCAATGCAACATGCCGTGTTATGCCGTCCCTTACTTGAGGCAAACAGAAAAGCCATTGAGGAATATGCTGAATCTCAGGGGCTTATCTGGATAGAAGACGAAAGCAATCTGGATCGTCGGTTTGACCGTAATTTTATCAGACAAGAATGGCTCCCCATGGCTTCTGAGCGATGGCCGGGTTTAGTTAAAGCCATCAACCGTACAGCTCTGCATTGTGCTGAACAGGAAACCCTGCTTGATGAACTGTTGGTTCAATACGATGCTGAAGTGATGGGAACTGACGGCAGTTTGAACATCGGCAAGACAAAAGAATACTCTCCGATATTACAAAGTGCGTTGGTCAGGCGCTGGTTAAAGTATGTAGGAAGGCTCTCTTTGTCAAAAGCACAGCTTGAGCAAGTGTTTTCATCAGTGATAGAAGCTGGGCCTGACGCCAATCCAGTTCTCAAAGTGGCTCAAGGCGAAGTGCGGAGATATCAAGGGAAACTCTGGTTTGTCGCACCTTATCAGGATGTCTCAGACTGGACAGCGTCATTGGTGGTGAACAGAAAGATTTCACTGCCCGATAACATTGGGGAGCTGGAGATAGTGTCTGTACCGAGCAATGACCGGGGTATCAGGATTCGTGCGCCCAGAAAGGATGAAGAAATAAGTGTTGGCTTTGACCCTGAAGGCTGGTTTGCCCGACCTGCCGGCAGGCAAGGGAAGCGGAAACTCAAAAAGCTTTTTCAGGAATATGGGGTACCGAGCTGGCTTCGTCGCAGAACGCCTATCTTGTTATATGGAGAGACGATAGCTGCTGTCGGTGACCTGTTTGTTTGTGAAGACTATGTGGGCGATGAGTGTGAGCTTGTCTGGCACAAATGCCATACATTAAATGCGTGAATAGCTTTTACGTGCAACAATTTAACAAAACTGGAAAACAATAAAGCGAGGAAGCGATGAAACAACTGTTACCTTTAGGTCTGGCTGCCATGATGATGGCTGCGCCTTCATTTGCTGCAGGAGATGCAGAAGCCGGCAAAGCCAAAGCAGCGATTTGTGCAGCATGCCATGGAGCAAATGGTATTGCGATGATCCCAGGCTACCCAAATCTTGCAGGCCAGAATGAGCAATATCTGGTTTCTGCGTTGAAAGCATACAAAAGCGGCGAACGTACCGGCGCGCAGGCGATGATCATGAAGCCGCAGGCTGACATGTTGAGTGATGCTGACATGGCGAATTTGGCTGCGTACTTTGCGCAGATGAAATAGTCGCTCCGACAAATATAAATTGAAAGCCACGGACGATGCCGTGGCTTTTTTATGCCTGACAGTTGGTTGAAGAAGATAATTGCCTAACGACAGATCGCAATATTTTATTTTGCCTGATTGTTTTTTGCTCGATCAAACTTTCTGCTATTGCAGGAAAATTCAGGTTTTACTATTGTACTAGCTCACTGATACATTGTGAGAGGTTAAAACAATGGCAGCAGGACGCGAGCACTTTAGTTCCAGACTCGGTTTCGTTTTAGCAGCAGCCGGTGCTGCAGTGGGGCTGGGTAATATCTGGGGATTCCCAACACAAGCAGCAAGTAACGGTGGTGGTGCCTTTCTTTTAGTCTACCTTTTGATGATCCTCATCGTTGCCTACCCTATGCTGGTGGTTGAAATGGCGATTGGGCGTCATGGTCAGGCAAACCCGATCGACAGCATGAGAAAGCTGGGACGATCTTCGTTATCAAAAACGCTCGGGGGTGGTGTAGGTCTTATCGGCCTGATGGTGCCTTGTCTGGTTTTGGCTTTTTATAGCATCGTCGGTGGCTGGCTAATTTCTTACTTGCTTGCCGCAGGTGCAGAGCTTATTGGGCTTCATGACACTGCAATCTGGTTGAAGGGCTTCTCGGTTGAACGAAATCTTTTGGGTGCGGGTCTTTTCTATCTGCTGACCATCTTGATAGTTCAGGCGGGTGTGAAAGAAGGTATCGAGAAATGGTCAACACGCCTGATGCCAGCACTTTTCATTCTGTTCGCTGTGCTTTTCATTTATGTGATGACATTGCCAGGGGCGACTGAAGGCTTGGTACATTACCTCATCCCTGACTTTTCCAAAGTGATGGATAGCGATCTTGTTCTGGCCGCGATGGGGCAAGGCTTCTTCTCTCTGACCATTGGCGGCTGTTCCATGTTGATTTACGGTTCGTACCTTAGCCGCAAAGAGAACCTGCCAAAAATGGCGCTGAATGTCACCCTAGTGGATACCGCAGTGGCGGTGATTGCTGGTCTGGTGATCCTGCCTGCTATGTTTGCAGCCATGCGTCAGGGCGTAGAGATCTACGATGCCAACGGTGCATTGCTGAGCTCTTCAACACTGGTGTTTGATGTGCTGCCGATGCTGTTTCAAGGGCTTGGTGTCGTCGGGACATTGGTTGCCTTTGTCTTCTTCTTGCTGATGACGATTGCGGCGCTAACCTCCTCAATCTCTATGCTTGAATGTCCTGTTGCGCTAATGAGTGAACGCCTTGGTACTCAACGCTCAACTGCCAGCTGGTTGTTGGGTGGTGTTATCGCTGCTTTCAGTGCGGTGATAGTGTTTAACTTTGGCGAGCTGTTTGGTCTGGTTGCGACGATCGCGACACAATACTTCCAGCCAATAGCGGCACTGTTGTTCTGTCTGTATGGCGGTTGGGTGTGGAAGCGTACCCAGAAGCTCAAGGAGCTTCGTCAGGGCTATGACGATATCGAGCTAGGTCTGTTCTGGAAAGTTTGGCCTTTGTACGTGAAGTTTGTCTGTCCAGTTCTGGTTATTGCTGTGATTTGGATGTCATTGGTTTAATACCAATCGTAGTAAATATCTGCTCATCCTAGCTTGTTAAAATGCTCGATAACTGCGTTGAAAAATTTGATTGTAGAATAACTACTTATCGAAGTTTTCCGCCTTGTTCTCGAGCATTTTTCCTGCGCTATCTCTGATCACCTACTTACTGTGATTGGTATAAAGGCGTTGAGTAAAACGCAGGGATAAAAAACGGAAGCCATCGCGCTTCCGTTTCCATTGAGTGTTGATGCTATTAGCGGAACTGGTTTTGATCAGCCATGTACTCGAAACCAGCAGTCGCAAGTTTTGCTTTCAGGGCTTCGGCATCAATATCGAAGTACTTCACCAACTCTTCCAAAGAAGAAAAATCGTCTCGTAACTTCATGTTCACGATACTCATCAGCATGATGGTATCCATACCTTCAAAGTTCTTGAGATCCATTATGCGTCCTCGTGGTCACTGATCAGCAGGTTAGCAGCGGCGAAAGCGGCTTGCTCACGCTTTTCTTCGGGAATCGTTTCATCAGACGCCACAGCGTCCAATGCGCGAACAGCACATGCGATAGCGCTAGGAATATAACCTTGTTCGCCACTGCCAATTTCTGAATAACGCTGACGGATCAAATCGCAACAATCGTAGACTTTCATAGCCACTCCTTGAAAAAAACTGCTGCCAATATAACGCAAAAAGGCTCCGCAATGGAGCCTGAAAGCATGATGAAACGTGGCTTAGCGGCGTTTATGTTTATTACGGTACATACCGCGGTCAGCGCGTTCAAACATGGATACATTGCTGTCACCCTGACGATATGCCGAGCACCCCACAGAGCTGGAAATATTGTGCGCAGTCAGCAGTGGATCTTTTGCTATGAGGGATTTCAAACGCTCATTGACCAACTGTGCCGATTCGCGTGTTGCCGGCGTCAGGATAACCGCGAATTCGTCACCGCCTAATCGGTAACAACGATCTGAGGCACGAATAGCTTCTTTAAGTAGCAGTGAGAAACGGCGCAGCACTTTATCACCATCAAGATGGCCGTACGTGTCGTTGACCTGCTTGAAGTTATCCATATCGAATATCATCAGGATGAGGCCGTGATCATTTCGCTCTGTCATCGCAATCGACTGGCGAAGATCCTGCTCAAAACTGGTTCGGTTGTTTAATCCGGTTAAGCTATCAAGCAACGCGAGGTTACGAACACGGTTGTATTCAATGGCGTTGCTTAGAGGGCCTGCAAGCAGACGGTGGTAGGTATGAATAAGCGCTATTTCATCATCATCAAGTTTATAAGGTGTGCTGTATTGGAGCATACCCAAAGAGTTATTTGCGAACTTGAGTGAGAAGGTTTGTCGATAGTCAGAGGTTCCACCTCGGCGGACGATGTGGGAGATTTCGTCATGCTCCCAAATCAGGCGGGTGATATCGATTTGCTTTTCCAGTTCCCGGGTGAACACTTCGAATAAGGGATCAATTTCCAGGCGTCCCTGAAGCTTCTGCAACACCATTAAGCGCTGATCAGCACCCAGCGGAACACGGCGAGATTGAATCGCCGCTTTTTTAATCTGTTCCAGTTGAGTGCTCGTCGACATTGCTTCAGAAACCTATAACTATCACTGTTTATGCTTTAAACAACAAAAGCAAAAAGCGTTCCAGTTTTGGTGGTGCTTCTGTGCTTCTTCAGTGAGCAGGGATTACTCGTCAGAGAGAAAGGCTGCTAAATCGGATCGACGATTCTGAGCGTCTTGGTAGCCCATGTCAATTAAGTGGTTGATATATTTCGGCTCAAACAGCAGATAACTGGTGATGGCCGCATCTTCAACAGGACTGATGCCTAGAACTCTCATCAGACCTCTTACTGCAGTAGGCATATGACAGTAGTAGCGTTCAACCAAAGGCTCAAAAGGTTCAGAAGGTGAAAGGTGGAAGGCATCGACTTGCCGCAGTGCCAATTTTTCAGCTTTAGATTTTGCCATGGCGCCGACTAGAGCATTCATGCGTTCTAAATGTTCCAGATCAGCGGAAAGCGTGTCAGCAAATATAGCATCCATTAAGTGCCCACCCAGACTCGCTAAGCCTGGCGCTTGTGCAAGGGCATGATTCTTTTGGGAACGTTTAGGGTTCAAGTCGATTATCAAAACCTTATCAGCCCCCATTTTCAATGCAGGTCGGAGCGGCGCGATTTGGTGAACTGAGCCATCACCGTAATAGTTGTGCCCGATTTGCGAAGCAGGGAAAACGATAGGGATGGCAGAAGACGCCAGCAAGTGCTCAGTCGTTATCTGGCAAGGAATACCAATAGCGCGGGAGCGGGCCCAGGGTTCAATGCAAGATTGTCCTTGATAGAAGGTCACGGATTTACTGGTCTGGTAGTTTGAGGCAGTAATGGCGAGCCCTCGTAAATTCCCCGCAAGGATTTGATGCTCTATCTTACTGTAATTTAATACATTATTAAGCAATCCGCGCAGTGGCCGATTATCGAGAAGGCCAAAGGGAGGCGCGCAGTGATACTTGGCTTGCATGCGGGCGAAGCCTTGTCTGCCGATATGATGAAACATGCCAGAAAAGGAGCTTTGGAAGACATCCTTGGTTGTCAGGTTGGCCCAAAGCCAAGACAGTTTTTTGACGCCAAGTCGGAAACATGACGTATGGCAGGCAAGAGAGGTGGCATTCAACGCACCAGCAGACGTACCACAGTAAATGGTAAAGGGGCTGTGATGCACCCTTGGATACCATTCAGCGATCGCCTTCAACACGCCAATCTGATACGCCGCGCGCGCACCGCCACCCGTGAGTAAAAGGGCGGTGGTTTTGCGTGGAGTATTGGAGTGCGCGCTGGACGCCATAATCTTTACCTGCTTGATATCTCGTTATTTAAGTATGAACTAGAAGCCGTGCTTATGACGTTTTGATCTCTCTGATTTACCGGACGTTACCGACCGATTGTGATCTAGAGCTAAAAGACACTGATGGTTTTGTCATCGCTTCTTAGTAAGAGAACGACAGATGGTATATTTCAATTCAACAATATTCATAAAGAGTATGAGATGGCATTTTCTGTTCGCGTCCTTATTGCTGATGATGACAAGGCTTCGGCCAAGCTGGTAGAAGTATTACTTCAAAAGTGGGGCGTTGAGGTTATCGTCGCGCATGACGGTGTTGAAGCGCTTGAGTACATTATGCAGCCAGAGCCGCCTTCTTTATTGCTGCTTGATTGGGAAATGCCTGGGTATAGTGGTATTGAACTCTGTCAGAAAATTCGTCAGATCGACACGTCAAATCCACCTTACATCATTATTTGCACCGCAAGAGACACGGCAGAGCATATCGCTGAAGGTCTAAATCAAGGCGCGAATGACTTCGTAACCAAGCCTTTCAATACTCAGGTGCTGAAAGCCCGAATCGAAGTGGGACGCAGAACGCTCGAGTTACAAGCGAGACTCGTGGATGCTATGACCCGTCTTGACCACCTTGCGAGCTTTGATGAGCTCACCGGGCTTTTAAACCGGCGTGCGTTGTTCGAACGCGTTCATGAAGATTTCTCACGGGCGATGCGAACGGATAGCCGGCTTTGTTTTGCGGTTTGTGATATTGACTGGTTTAAACGCATTAATGACGAGCATGGTCATCCCGCTGGGGATGCGATTTTACGTCAATTAGGCGAGATTTTTAGTCGCCAATTACGCCCCTATGACAGAGTGGGTCGTATTGGAGGGGAGGAGTTCCTGTTACTTTTCAGTGTTAAAGATGCAGGGCGAGCTCATAAAGTACTAGAAAGGATACGGCAGGCGATTGAAGCGCATAGCTTTGAGTATCAAGGACAATTTATCTCTGTCACCATGAGCTTTGGGGTGACCTTTGTTATTCCGGGAGAGAAAGTGGAGCGGGTTGAAGATTATTTTAGCCATGCGGACAAGGCGCTATACCAATCAAAAGAGCGGGGACGGAACCTCGTTACGTTCTTTGATAATTGCGTATAAAAAAAGCGCCTCCAATGGGAGGCGCTTTCAATTCAGTTAGCGGAATTAAGCCAGTTTCGCTTTCACGAACTCAACCATGTTTTCCATCTCAACCGGCACTTTTTCGCCGTCACGACGGTGCTTGTATTCAAACACGCCGTTGTCCATGCTGCGCTCACCGATGATGATAGTGTGTGGCACACCCGTTAGTTCCATGTCAGAGAACATCACACCTGGGCGTTCTTTTCGGTCATCGAACAGAACTTCAACGCCCGCTGCGGTCAGATCAGCGTACAGTTTTTCTGCTGCTTCTTTAACGCGCTCAGATTTGTGCATGTTCATTGGAACAATAGCAACGGTAAACGGTGCAATCGCATCTGGCCAGATGATGCCGTTTTCGTCGTGGTTCTGTTCAATAGCCGCCGCCACAACACGTGAAACGCCGATGCCGTAACAACCCATTTCCAAAATGGTGTTCTTACCGTCAGCACCCAGTACGCCACAGTTCATCTTCTCAGAGTAGTTAGTACCTAACTGGAAGATGTGACCCACTTCGATGCCACGCTTCAAAAGGATAGTGCCTTGACCACATGGGCTAGGGTCACCTTCAACCACGTTACGGATATCAGCCACTTCACCCAGTTCAACGTCACGACCCCAGTTAATACCGAAGTAGTGTTTGTCGTCGATGTTCGCGCCTGCGCCGAAATCACTCATTGCTGCAACACTGCGGTCAACAATGAAAGGAACGGTCAGGTTAACTGGACCCAGTGAACCAGGGCCTGCATTTACAAGCGCACGAATTTCTTCTTCGGTCGCGAATTGCAGCGGCATCTCAACTTGTGGAAGCTTCTCAGCTTTGATTTCGTTAAGTTCGTGGTCGCCACGAACCAGCAGCGCAACCAGAGCAGCATCAACAGCGTCAGAGGCTTTCACAAACAGTGTCTTAACGGTTTTCTCGATTGGCAGGTCAAACTGCTCCACAAGCTGAGCGATGGTTTTCGCATCAGGTGTATCTACCAGCGTCATTTCCTGAGTTGGGGCAGCGCGTTCACCAGAAGGCGCAACGGCTTCTGCCATTTCAACATTCGCAGCGTAATCAGACTCAGTAGAGAATGCGATGGTATCTTCACCGCTGTTTGCCAGAACGTGGAATTCGTGAGAAGCAGAACCACCAATCGCACCAGTGTCAGCCAACACTGGACGGTAATCCAGACCCATACGGTCAAATGCCGCACAGTAAGCAACGTGCATCGCTTCGTATGACTTTTGCAAGCCTTCTTTGTCGATGTCGAAGCTGTACGCGTCCATCATTGAGAATTCACGTGCGCGCATCACACCGAAACGTGGACGTACTTCATCACGGAATTTAGTCTGGATCTGATACAGGTTCAGAGGCAGTTGCTTGTATGAGTTCACTTCGTTGCGAACAAGAGAAGTGATCACTTCTTCTGCCGTCGGGCTCAGAACAAACGGACGCTCGTGGCGGTCAGTGAAGCGAAGTAGTTCAGGACCCATCTTTTCAGAGCGGCCTGTCTCTTCCCATAGCTCAAACGGCTGAACTACGGGCATCAGAGTTTCAATCGCACCTGCGTTGTTGATTTCCTGACGAACGATGTTTTCAACCTTTTGCAGTACGCGCAAACCGGTTGGCAGCCAGGTGTACAGACCTGAAGCCAGTTTGCGGATCATACCGGCACGCAGCATCAGCTGGTGGCTGATCACTTCTGCGTCGTTTGGCGTTTCCTTCAAAGTAGAAAGAAGGTATTTACTGGTACGCATCTAAGCTATCCGTTTATCTAATTACAGTATGGAGGGTATAAGGGCGTCATATTAACAGCGAGAACCCTATTCGCCAAAGGCTTCTATTGCTGTCACGGTGATTACAGGTTCAGCGACGGTAAACTTCACATTTAGGTCAAAGAGGTGGACCGCATACTCCTTGGTATCGGCTTTTCCTTTTTTATAGGCTGGGCGTGGATCCTGTGCAAGTACTTCACTAATCACCTGCAGCTTATTTTGGCCGTCTTTATCTTTGGCTAAAAATGCTAAAGGTTGAGCGTCAAACTGGATATCGAGTGTTTGAGGCGCTTCTGCAGCATATCCACCCGCAGCTTCTTCTATGGAATCCGAATAAGGGATATAAGGCTTGATGTCGACGACTGGCGTACCATCAACAAGATCGCAACTCCCAATATCAATAATTATTTTGCCACCTTCTTTACGAACCCCTTTCAAAGGCACGACCGACATACCGATACCGTTCGGTCTGAAGGTTGCGCGGCTGGCAAATACGCCAATACGCTCATTGCCACCCAAGCGGGGAGGACGGACTGTTGGTGTCCAACCTTGCTCGAGGTTTTGGTCAAACAAGAAAAGAACCCAAAGGTGCGAGAATTGTTCAATACCACGCACTGTGTCTTCATTGCATGCTTCGCCTTCTAAAACGATAGATGCCAAAGCACTTGGCGCAAGTCCTGGTTGACGGGGGACGGCGAATTTCTCTTTATAAGGGGATTCAATATGACCGACAGGCGTCAGGGAATATTTCATGTTGGTTTTACTCATTAGGCTATCGGTGGAACTTTACCATACTCGTCAAGGTGGCCTAACAATCGTGGATGCTTGCGTTGGCAATGCGTGTCATAATCGCAGCGTAATAGTGTATAGAGGGTAGCGTTTTGGCTAGACCAGCGGTTTTTGTCGATAGAGATGGTGTGATCAACGTTGATCACGGTTATGTCAGTACAACAGATGACTTTGAATATATAGATGGCGTTTTCGATGCTTGCCGAGCATTGAAAGAAATGGGCTATCTCCTTGTGCTCGTGACCAATCAGTCTGGTATCGCCCGTGGCTACTATACGGAAGATGAATTTCTCAACCTGACGGAATGGATGGATTGGAACTTCGCTGACAAAGGTGTGGACTTTGACGGTATCTACTACTGCCCGCACCACCCTGAATATGGTGATGACAAATACAAGCAAGATTGTGATTGCCGTAAACCGAAACCCGGTATGTTTTTCTCTGCGCGAGACTTCCTCAAGATCGACATGGAAAACTCTGTCATGATTGGGGACAAGGCGGACGACATGCGTGCTGCAGAAGCGGCAGGTATTTCAACCAAGATTCTGGTTCGCACTGGAAAGACAGTATCAGAAGAAGGTGAAAAGCTGGCAACAGCGGTACTTGATAGCATTGCTGATGTGCCTGAATACCTGGAAAAGTGATATCTGAAATTAAAATCTGATTAAAAAAAACAGAAAAAGCAGCCAAAATTGGCTGCTTTTTTGCCTCTTTGGTTGTCTTTTGAGCGCTTGAGCGGTTTTTTAGAAAAAAAGCCACTTTTTCATAAGAAAGGTATTGCCAACAAGAAATCTCTCCCTATAATGCGCTCCTCGTTGGCACGGCAAAGTTCGCAGCTAACACGAGGAAAGCAAAAGTGCTTGACTCGAAAAAAGAGTTGAGTTTAAATCTCACTCCGCTCAGCAAGGCTGAGCACGTTCTTTAACAATTTGACCTATGCAATCTGTGTGGGCACTCGTGATTGATAGACAAAAGATTTATCGATGTTTACTGAGTGACCAAACGAAAACTCTTCGGAGTTATCGGCACAGTCAATTCGTTCTGCTCTTTCTTTACT
>NZ_CANDOD010000020.1:0-99800 GCF_947387585.1 Grimontia sp. SpTr1 | reverse complement strand
TGGCGCGCTCGGGAGGATTCGAACCTCCGACCGCCTGGTTCGTAGCCAGGTACTCTATCCAGCTGAGCTACGAGCGCACAACAATTCGGGCTTGTTTTTTGGCATCGACCAAAAAACGAAAATAATGGCGCGACCGGGAGGATTCGAACCTCCGACCGCCTGGTTCGTAGCCAGGTACTCTATCCAGCTGAGCTACGGTCGCGCAGTGCAAGAAATGGCGGTGAAGGAGGGATTCGAACCCTCGATGCGGCTATAAACCGCATACTCCCTTAGCAGGGGAGCGCCTTCAGCCTCTCGGCCACCTCACCGTCTTGCGGAGGCACATATTACTTTGAGCCAAGAATAAGTCAAACACTTTATCGGGAAAAATCTGCAATCTCGTTGCGTTTGCACACTTCTCCGCCATTTGCCGCTTTGGCGAGGCAAAACTGCCACCAATTGTGTTTTAAATGAACAACCTGACCACCTTAAAAAACCATAGTCTGGCAGTCTTTCTGGGGCATTGGATCGTCAGTTTAAATGCGTTTAGATAAAGAAAAGGCCGAGTCTATGTTCGGCCTTTCTGAAAACTTAAATACGCGGTGCTTAGAAGTTACCGCCAGTTGGCGCAGGGTTGCCCTTCTCTGCCTGTATACGCATGTAAATTTCTTCGCGGTGAACAGACACTTCTTTAGGTGCGTTCACACCAATGCGTACCTGGTTACCTTTTACGCCCAGCACGGTAACAGTCACTTCATCACCAATCATCAGCGTTTCACCCACGCGACGAGTCAAAATCAGCATTCTTCTACTCCTTGAGTATTTACAACTTTCTTATTCGTTGAGTCTGTTTGGTCTTCTAACTGCACGAGGTAAACTCACACGGCAGCGTAAGCTCCGAGATGGACTTTCAACTACTTTCCTTCCTTGCGAGCATCCTTTGCGAGCGCCTGCTATGTTCTCCAAGCGCCCGTCTGGCCTTTCAATATGGCTTATTTCTTTAGCTAACTCCAGTTAACCAATGAGATTTCGCATACCGAATCCAGACATTGTGACCCCTGTGCCCAGAAGATCACGTTGTCAGATACTGCGAGGCGGGAAAAGTTCATCCTACCGGGCAAAAATCAGGTGCATGCAGCGAATAAAACATAGCCACACACACATTAAGGCGATGCACTATACAGAGTTAAAAAAAAAGTGCAAAGAATAAACTTATCTTAGTCATGGAAAGAAAAAAGGCTTCCATCGGAAGCCTTTCTTTACATCAACTTAACGGCGTTGAATAGCGCTTAAAGGCGCTCTGTCAGCCAAGGAGCAACCGTTTCCATAGCCGCTGGCAGTGCCGCAGTATCAGAACCACCTGCCTGTGCCATATCAGGACGACCACCGCCTTTACCGCCGACTTGCTGTGCCACCATGTTGACCAGCTCACCCGCTTTCACTTTGTCGGTCAGATCTTTGGTGACACCGGCAATCAGGCCCACTTTGTCGTCAGACACATTACCCAGGAACACCACACCGCTACCCATTTGGTTTTTCAAATCATCAACCATAGTACGCAATGCTTTGTTATCCGCGCCGTCTAGCTTGCTGATCAGTACTTTGATACCGTTGATATCCTGTACTTTGTTGATCAGGCTTGCGCTTTCCTGAGCCGCCAGTTTTTCTTTCAGCTGCTGGATTTCTTTTTCCAGAGATTTCGCACGGCTCTGAGATTCAGACACCTTCTTCGCAAACTCTTGCTGCTGGCTATAGAACGCATCTTCTGCACCTTGACCCGTTACTGCTTCAATACGACGTACACCTGCTGCGATACCGCCTTCAGAAACGATCTTGAGCATACCAATATCACCAGTACGATTGGCATGAGTACCACCACACAGTTCGATAGAGAAATCGCCCATGGTCAGTACGCGAACATTGTCGTCGTACTTCTCGCCGAACAGTGCCATTGCACCTTTCGCTTTTGCCGATTCGATGTCCATGATTTCAGTAGACACGTCGTGGTTACGGCGAATTTGTTCGTTCACCAATTTCTCAACGGCACGCAGCTCTTCTGGTTTCACCGCTTCAAGGTGAGAGAAGTCAAAACGCAGGCCTTCAGCACGAACCAAAGAACCTTTCTGTTGAACGTGCTCGCCCAATACGATGCGCAGCGCTTCGTGCAGCAAGTGGGTGGCTGAGTGGTTCAGCGCAATCGCCTGACGACGCTCTGCATTCACTTTTGCCTCCACGTTGTCGCCAACGCTCAGCATGCCATCAACCAACTTACCGCGAAGACCAATAGCCGCGCCGTATTTTTGGGTATCGATAACTTCGAACTTGCCCGAATCTGTCATCAGGAAGCCCGCATCACCGCACTGGCCGCCTGATTCTGCGTAAAACGGCGTTTGGTCCATGATGATCACAGCTTCGTCTGCTGTTGCCAGCGTCTCTGACGCCATACCATCAACAAAGATGTCCGTGATCAAGCCTTTGCCTTCCGTCGCACCGTAACCGGTGAACTCAGAGTTACCTTCAACTTTGATCACTGAGTTGTAGTCAGTACCAAATTGGCCTGCTTCACGCGCGCGTTGGCGCTGCTCTTCCATCGCTGACTCAAAGCCTTCTTCATCAATAGTGAAGCCACGCTCACGTGCCACGTCGTTAGTCAGGTCAGCTGGGAAGCCGTAGGTATCGTAAAGTTTGAAGACAGTTTCACCGTCCAGCACTTTGCCATCCAGCGCTTCCAATGCATCGTTCAGAATTGCCATGCCGCGATCCAGTGTGCGACCGAAGTTTTCTTCTTCAATCTTCAGCACTTTCTCGACCATTGCTTGCTGGCTCTTCAGCTCTTCACCTGCGGTACCCATGATCTCAGCCAGAGGGCCTACGAGCTTGTAGAAGTAAGAGCCTGTTGCGCCCAGCTTGTTACCGTGGCGAACTGCACGACGAATAATACGACGCAGAACGTAGCCACGACCTTCGTTTGAAGGCATGACGCCATCAACAATCAGGAATGCACATGAACGGATGTGGTCAGCCACAACACGCAGAGACTGGTTAGACAGGTCTTCGTAGCCAATCACTTCCGCTGCTGATTTGATCAGGGTTTGGAAGATGTCGATTTCATAGTTTGAGTGAACGCCCTGCATGATCGCAGCAATACGCTCGATACCCATACCTGTATCAACAGAAGGCTTAGGCAGTGGTTCCATCGTGCCATCGGCATGACGGTTGTACTGCATGAATACGTTATTCCAAATTTCAATGAAGCGGTCGCCATCTTCTTCTGGAGAGCCTGGAGGACCACCCCAAATGTGGTCACCGTGATCGTAGAAGATTTCAGTACATGGACCACAAGGACCAGTGTCACCCATCTGCCAGAAGTTATCTGACTCGTATGGCTTACCGCCTTTCTTGTCACCAATGCGAACGATACGGTCAGCTGGGATGCCGATTTTCTCGTTCCACAACGCGAACGCTTCGTCGTCTGTTTCGTAAACCGTCACCATCAGGCGGTCTTTTGGCAGTTGCAGTACTTCAGTCAAGAATTCCCACGCAAAGGCGATGGCATCTTCTTTGAAGTAATCACCGAAGCTGAAGTTACCCAGCATTTCAAAGAAAGTGTGGTGACGGGCAGTGAAGCCTACGTTTTCCAGGTCGTTATGCTTACCACCGGCACGTACACAGCGCTGCGCTGTTGTCGCTCGGGTATAGGCACGTTTTTCTAGGCCTAGGAAGCAATCTTTAAACTGGTTCATACCTGCGTTTGTGAACAACAGCGTTGGGTCGTTGGCAGGCACGAGCGATGAGCTAGGCACGATAGTGTGCCCTTTGCTTTCAAAGAATTCGAGAAACGCGCGGCGGATCTCGTCGGTGCTCATGTACATTGGCTAATCCTGAAAATTGGAGTTGTAGTAATCACTGCGTCGCGTAACAGGCGACGTGATCAGAGTCAATTGGCGGTCATTGTAAACAACCTGACCAATTGCGAAAAGAGGCATAAACAAGATAGATCGCAGACTATGCCTGCAATCGCTGGGTTTTAGTCGTCTTTCGAGAGGGCGTAGCTGATTTGGTCGAAGCTGAAACCGCGACTTTGCAGGTAACGGGTCCATTTGGCGCGTTGCTTGAAATCTACCGTCGGTAAGGTGCCGTCGTAATTACCGAAACGGCGTTTGGCCAGATCTTTTGCCAACTCGAACCAATCATGCTGTTGGTTTTCTTGCGCAATTTCCAACAATGACGTGCTGATGCCCTTTCGTTTAGCGTCAAAGCATATGCGTTGCCAGCCATGACCTTTCGAGGCCCCATGGCGAAGCAGCATTTCGGCAAAACGTTTATCATCCAGCCAATTGTGGAAAAGACAGTGTTCTATTGCGGCATCGATTTCTTCAGGAGGGCACTGACGCTGCGCCAGTTTCTGACGCAGCTCCAGTTCAGAATGGTCGCGGCGGGACAGCATGCCCACCGCCAATTCTTTTGCAGTTAAACTCAGAACGCTTCCTCTTCAGGCAATTCAGCGTCATTGCTCTCTGCTTGTGGCTGGCCGGTTTGCAGCAGCATATCGCGCAGAGTCTTATCCAATTCTTTCGCGATTTCTGGATTCTCTTTCAAGAATCGACATGCGTTTGCTTTACCCTGGCCAATCTTATCGCCGTTGTAGCTGTACCATGCACCAGCTTTCTCAACCAGCTTGTGTTTCACACCCAGGTCAATCAGCTCACCGTAAAGGTTGATACCTTCACCGTACATGATTTGGAATTCAGCTTGTTTAAACGGTGCTGCAATCTTGTTTTTCACAACTTTCACGCGGGTATCGTTACCCACTACTTCGTCGCCTTCTTTGATAGAGCCGATACGACGGATATCAAGACGAACAGAAGCATAGAATTTCAGTGCATTACCACCAGTAGTGGTTTCTGGGTTACCGAACATCACACCAATCTTCATACGGATTTGGTTGATGAAAATCATCAGGGTGTTGCTGTTTTTGATGTTCGCCGTCAGTTTACGCATCGCCTGAGAAAGCATACGTGCCTGCAGACCCATGTGAGAGTCACCCATCTCACCTTCAATTTCCGCTTTCGGCGTCAGTGCCGCCACGGAGTCAATGATGATAACGTCAACTGCACCCGAACGCGTCAGTGCGTCAGCAATTTCCAGCGCCTGCTCACCAGTGTCTGGCTGGGACACCAGCAGGTTGTCGATGTCGACGTGCAGTTTGCGTGCATATACAGGGTCCAGTGCGTGCTCCGCATCGATAAACGCACAGGTTTTGCCTTGCTTTTGTGCTTCTGCAATAACTTGCAGTGTCAGAGTGGTTTTACCTGAAGACTCAGGACCATAGATTTCAACAATACGGCCGTATGGCAGACCGCCTGCGCCCAGCGCAATATCCAGAGACAGAGAGCCAGTAGAAACGGTTTCAATGTCCATCGTGCGGTCATCACCCAGACGCATGATCGAACCTTTACCGAATTGTTTTTCAATCTGTCCCAGGGCTGCGGCTAACGCCTTCTGTTTGTTGTCGTCCATTTGATTCTCCAACGGAAGCAATAATCGCTCAGATAACTGTTTAATTGATGCTAAGTATACTGTCCATTTATACAGTGTCTAGCCCTGTATAAAATTTTTCTTCGCTTTTCGTGTTACTGCTCCGGTTTTTCGCTTTCTAAATAAGAGAGTAAGCGGCACAGACTATGTGCAATGGTATTGCGGCGAATTTCATGCCTATCACCATCGAACAAACAGGTTTCTGTGACAGTACCTTTGCTGGTTGCCCAACCAAAGCACACCATACCGACTGGCTTTTCTTCACTGCCACCGGTGGGGCCTGCAATACCGCTGACGGCCAACGCAAAACCAGCATTGGCAGCTTTCAGTGCCCCTGCCGCCATTTCCGCAACCACCTCTTCACTGACGGCGCCATGATCCACCAGCGTGTCTGTTGCCACACCGACCAATTCACGCTTAGCGTCATTGCTATAGGTCACAAAGGCACGTTCAAACCACGCAGAGCTCCCTGCCACCTCGGTCAGTACATAGGAGATACCGCCGCCTGTGCAGGATTCTGCCGTTGTCACCGTTTGGTTCGACGCTTTCAGTCTTTCACCTATTTGTGTTGCCAGCTTAACGAGTTGCTCCATGATGTCCTCTTACGGCCTTGTTTTTACATCATCGCGAGATCGATACTTTACCCATTCATCGCGATTCACGTATCCTTGTTGCCTTCTCTTATCTTTGTAATTTTGCAGGCCAGATAGTGACAGTACAAGCGACAGCAAATCACACGCCGATGATGCAGCAATTTCTGAAAATCAAAGCGCAGCATCCCGAAGAACTTCTTTTCTACCGAATGGGTGATTTCTACGAGCTGTTTTATGACGATGCTAAACGCGCATCCCAGTTGCTTGATATCTCTCTGACCAAACGCGGTGCCTCAGCCGGTGAACCGATTCCGATGGCAGGCGTTCCGTACCATTCTGTAGAAGGATACCTCGCCCGTCTGGTTCAGCTCGGAGAATCGGTTGCGATTTGTGAACAAATCGGCGATCCAGCCACCAGCAAGGGGCCTGTTGAGCGTCAAGTTGTCCGTATTGTGACACCAGGTACCGTTTCCGATGAGGCGCTGTTAAGCGAGCGCGTCGATAACCTGATTGCGGCGATTTTCGCTCACGGAGAACGTTTTGGTTACGCCACGCTGGATATCACTTCTGGCCGTTTCCTACTGAGTGAACCCGCAACAGAAGAAGAAATGCAGGCAGAATTGCAGCGCACTCGCCCGGCCGAACTTTTGTATCCGGAAGATTTTGCATTTCCATCGCTGACCGACATGTGCAAAGGCAGCCGCCGACGCCCTATCTGGGAGTTTGATTTAGAGACAGCAAAACAACAGCTAAACCAGCAATTCGGCACCCGGGATTTGGTCGGTTTTGGTGTTGAAGAATGCTCGCTTGGTCTTGCTGCTGCAGGTTGCTTGATGCAGTACGTCAAAGACACGCAACGCACCGCCCTTCCCCACATTCGCGCTTTGGTGAAAGAAAACAAAGACCAATCCGTGATTCTGGATGCCGCCACACGCCGCAACCTGGAACTGACCCAAAATCTGTCGGGTGGGTTCGAGAACACTGTTGCCTCGGTCCTCGACAGAACCACTACGCCGATGGGCAGTCGCCTTCTGAAGCGCTGGCTTCATCAGCCGATGCGTGATTTTAAGATTGTGAACCGTCGTCTGGATGCCATCACGGCTCTGAAAGACACAGGGCTCTACGTCGATCTGGCAAATTCACTTCGCCCAGTTGGCGATATGGAACGTATTCTGGGGCGACTGGCGATTCGCTCTGCACGCCCTCGTGATATGGCAAGACTCCGCGGCGCATTGCAGCAATTGCCGGAAATCGAAAGCTTGCTTGATGAGGTGCAGGATGAAGCGATTGCACCGCTGAAACAGGCCAGCGCCCCAATGCCGGAACTTGCTGAGCTACTAGAGCGTGCCATTGTAGAAGCGCCACCGGTAGTTATCCGTGATGGTGGTGTCATTGCCCCTGGCTATAACGCGGAGCTTGATGAATGGCGCGATCTGGCTGATGGCGCCACACGCTATCTTGAGGAGCTGGAAGCACGTGAGCGCGACCGTCACG
Source organism: Grimontia sp. SpTr1 (assembly GCF_947387585.1). Taxonomy (NCBI): domain Bacteria; kingdom Pseudomonadati; phylum Pseudomonadota; class Gammaproteobacteria; order Vibrionales; family Vibrionaceae; genus Grimontia; species Grimontia sp. SpTr1. Next base: position 92,196 of record NZ_CANDOD010000020.1, on the reverse strand, counting down.
ACATTGATACGTTGAAAGTCGGATTCAATCAGGTCCATGGTTTCTACATTCAGGTCAGCCGTGGTCAAAGTCACCTGGTGCCGCCTTACTACGTGCGCCGTCAAACATTGAAAAACGCTGAACGTTACATTATCCCAGAGCTCAAAGAGCACGAAGACAAGGTACTCAATTCCAAGTCAAAAGCACTAGCACTTGAGAAGAAGCTCTGGGAAGAGCTGTTCGACCAACTGCTACCACATCTTGAGAAGCTGCAACGCGCCGCTGAAGCGCTTTCCACCCTCGATGTACTGGCTAACCTGGCTGAACGTGCTGAGTCACTGAATTACTGCCGCCCGACGCTGACTGAACAACGTGGCATTGATATCGCTGGCGGTCGCCACCCTGTGGTTGAGCAAGTGATGGACGCACCTTTTATCGCAAACCCAACCTCACTCAATCCAGACCGCCGTATGTTGATCATCACGGGTCCTAATATGGGTGGTAAATCGACCTACATGCGTCAAACTGCGCTGATCACTCTGATGGCACATATTGGCTCTTATGTGCCGGCAGAATCCGTCACCCTGGGTCCTGTCGACCGTATCTTTACGCGTATCGGTGCATCCGATGATCTGGCCTCTGGCCGCTCAACCTTTATGGTCGAAATGACAGAGACAGCAAACATTCTTCATAACGCCACAGAAAACAGCCTGGTATTGATGGATGAGATTGGCCGCGGTACCAGTACCTATGATGGTCTTTCACTGGCATGGGCAAGTGCAGAGTGGCTGGCAGAAAAGCTCAAGGCGATGACGCTGTTTGCAACCCATTACTTTGAGCTGACGGAATTGTCCGGGCAGGTGCCGGGGCTAGTGAACGTGCATTTGGATGCCGTAGAGCATGGCGATGAAATCGCCTTTATGCACGCGGTTCAAGAAGGCGCGGCTAGTAAGTCATACGGTCTTGCCGTTGCAGGGCTCGCAGGTGTACCCAAAACCGTGATTCAACGAGCAAAAACCAAGCTTCGCCAGTTGGAAGCCAGCGGACACGAAGTGGTGACAGGTGAGCAAGCGACACCAACCAGCAGTGCCGCGGCCCAGCTTTCACTGCTGCCAGAGCTTAGTGAAGTGGAAAAAGCGCTGGCTGAAGTCGAGCCGGATAACCTGACGCCAAGACAAGCACTCGATGCCTTGTACCGACTGAAAGCGCTGCTTTAATACCAATCGTAGTCAATATCTGCTCATCCTAGCTTGTTAAAATGCTCGATGACTGCGTTGAAAAATTTGATTGTAGAATCACTACTTATCGAAATTTTCCGCCTTGTTCTCGAGCATTTTTCCTGCGCTATTTCTGATCAGCTACCTACTGTGATTGGTATAACTTATCGGCACGTCAGACGATAAAAACAGAAAAGCCCCAAAAGGGGCTTTTTTATTGAGCACACAAAGTGTTGATAAAAAGGTGCTATCAGTGCTCAGTGTTGAACAGAGACTCAATGTTCAGTCCCTGATGCGTCAGCATGTCACGTAAGCGACGCAAGCCTTCAACTTGGATTTGGCGAACACGTTCGCGTGTGAGGCCAATTTCACGACCCACATCTTCCAAGGTTGACGCTTCATGACCCAGCAAGCCGAAACGACGTGCCAGCACTTCACGCTGCTTAGGGTTCAATTCCTGAAGCCAGTGAACGATAGACTTTTTCATGTCATCATCTTGCGTGGTGTTCTCTGGACCGCCTTCTTTCTCGTCAGGAATGATGTCCAGCAATGCTTTCTCTGAATCACCACCAATAGGGTTATCTACCGAACTGATGCGCTCATTCAGGCGAAGCATGCGGTTGACATCTTCAACTGGCTTGTCGAGTTGCAGGGCAATGTCCTCTGCTGTTGGCTCATGATCCAGCTTTTGTGCCAGTTCACGGGCGGTACGCAGATAAACGTTAAGCTCTTTAACCACATGGATAGGCAGACGGATAGTACGCGTCTGGTTCATGATGGCACGCTCGATGGTTTGACGAATCCACCACGTTGCGTAGGTAGAGAAGCGGAAACCACGCTCAGGATCGAATTTCTCAACCGCACGGATCAGACCGAGGTTGCCTTCTTCAACCAGATCAAGAAGTGCGAGACCACGATTAGAGTAACGACGGGAGATTTTAACCACCAGACGGAGGTTACTTTCGATCATACGTTTGCGGGCAGCTTCATCGCCGCGAAGGGCGCGACGTGCGTAGAGTACTTCTTCTTCCGCTGTCAGCAGAGGAGAGTAACCTATTTCGCTTAGATAGAGTTGCGTTGCATCGAGAGCTTTCGAGGATGCCGCAAACGATACGGACTCTTCTACCTCTTCAGCTACTTCGTCTTCAGACTCGATTTCTAGTTGTTCCATGTCAACATCTTCAACAACCAAGTCGTCGACTTTCTTTGCAGTATTATTCTGACTCATAGCGCCTCCCAATTTTGGCGTAGCAGCTAGACAGTACAGCAAGATCTGTCTCGGATTACCGTTTCGGCAAATACCTTAACGGGTTCACCGATTTTCCTTTATAGCGAATCTCGAAGTGCAACCGGACACTGTTTGTACCAGAGCTGCCCATAGAAGCTATTTTCTGCCCCTTTTTGACGCTCTGACGTTCCGAAACAAAGATGCGGTCGTTATGCGCATAGGCACTTAAGTAATCATCATTGTGTTTAATAATGATTAAGTTTCCGTAACCTCGCAGCGCATTACCTGCATAAACCACTTTTCCGTCTGCTGAAGCGTTAATGCTTTGACCACGGTTACCAGCGATATCGATCCCTTTATTTCCAAGCTCTGAGCTAGAGAATCCTGAGATGACTCGTCCCTTAGAAGGCCATTGCCAACTAAGTTTTTCGGGGGCACCAGATGGTTTGTTAACGGTTTTATCAGTAGATGGTTTGTTTTTTGTTACAGGTTGACTGTACTCCTTCACTTTTTGCTGTTCAACATTTTTCTTATTTTGAGATGACGATCCCGACTTTTTTTGCGAAGCGATTTTTTGATTATCTTGCTCCGATTTAGCAGAAGATCCTGAAACAGCAGGAGGTGTTGTTGCCACAACTGCAGGTGCCGTTGCTGCACCAGCTGTCGCTGCAACCACCACAGCGGCACCTGCGTTAGCGTCCTTCTTACCATAGGCTGGAGGAACATATTTCTCCCGCCATAAGTTCAGCTTCTGGCCGGGGAAAATGGTATAGGGTGCGCTAAGGTTGTTGGCAGAGATAATGTCGTTGACGTCACGATCTGTGACGTAAGCGATATAGTACAGAGTGTCGCCCTTTTGAACCTCATAGTAGCTGCCGCGGTAGCTGCCACGTTCAATCTGCCCATAATCAGGGCCAACACTAGAGACAGGTGCAGGGCTTGTCACAGAGCATGCAGACAATAATCCCAACACAGAGAGAAATACTAAAATTTTCAACTGAATTGAAACCACCGTCACCAAAAGCTACCTACGCCAAATCACCAGCTACAAGTGGTACAAATCGAACCGCTTCTATGGCTTTTGTTTCAAATTCGTCACCACTGCGTGTAACACGATACAAGGTTTGATCGTTCTCCCCGACAGGTACAATCAGGGATCCACCGTCTGCCAGTTGCTCAATCAACGCCTGAGGCATGCTTGCTGCAGCTGCTGTTACAATAATGGCGTCAAAAGGACCTTTGCTTGCCCAACCTTGCCAACCATCCCCATGTTTTGTCGAGATGTTATACAGCTCAAACTGCTTAAAACGGCGCTTCGCGACCATTTGCAACTGCTTAATTCGCTCCACGGAATAAACATGCTCAACCAGTTGCGCCAGCACACATGTCTGAAAGCCCGATCCTGTACCAACTTCTAGAACACGACTGTCGTGTCGCAGCCCCAGAAGCTCCGTCATTTTCGCAACGATATAGGGCTGCGAGATAGTCTGCCCAAAGCCTATCGGCAGTGCATTGTTGTCGTAGGCTTGATGCGCCATGGCTTCAGAGACAAACAGATGTCGCGGCAAGCGTCCTATTGCTTCCAGCACACGTTGATCTGATATTCCCTGTTGGCGAAGTAGTTGAATAAGTGAATGCGAGTAATTCACTAATGTCACCCTTTGTTATTTCGTTGCGTTTGTAACCCAAAGATTCAGAGTGTCGATCGTATCATGCGCTGTCAGATCGACCTGAAGTGGTGTCAAAGAGACACAATTATTTTCAATGGCATAGAAATCAGTGCCTGGCCCAGCATCTTGCTTTGCACCCGGAGGGCCAATCCAATAAATCGCCTGTCCACGCGGATCTTTATCTTTGATCATGTCTTCCGCACGGTGACGCGCACCCAGTCTTGTCACCTGCCACCCCTGAATTTCATCAAAAGGAACGTCAGGGATATTGATGTTTAACAGGCGATTGCGCGGCAATGGCATCTCTTTATCATTGAGTACCACTTTTTTTACCACCTGCGCAGCTGTATGGAAATGCGTGTTACCGCAAAGAGAGACGGCTATCGCAGGCACTCCCATGAAAAAGCCTTCTGTCGCAGCGGCGACCGTGCCTGAATACAGTACATCATCACCGAGGTTGGCTCCGTGATTGATCCCCGTAATGACAAAATCCACTTTATCTGTGACTATCGCGTTCAACGCGACATGCACACTGTCAGTCGGTGTGCCCTGAACAGCATAACGGCGTTCACCCACTTCGCGCAGTCGAAGCGGGTTTTCCAGCGTCAGGGAGTTAGAAGCGCCAGAGCGGTTTCTATCCGGGGCGACAACGGTCACTGTCGCGATCTCAGACAGCACTTCTGCCAGTACATTGATGCCGTCAGCAAACACGCCATCATCATTACTGATCAAAATGTGCATCTGATTCTCCCTCTGATTTGTCTTCCATGATTTCTCGCATCACCGCTGTCGCAAAGCATCCGGCAGGCAGAGAGAACTCAATCGTTAATGTGTCACCTTCATGCTGCCAGCTCATCTCCTGAGGATAGAGCAGCAACGGGCGACGCTCGTGACGCATGCGGTTACCACGAATCACTGCCAGAAGGTGTGGCTCAGTATCTACGATATCCTGTTCAAACTGCTGCGCCTCACCTTGAGTAGGCAGTGCATTGTCACCGGTCATTGGGCCGGAGATTTGCCATTCGTGTTTTTGCAACTGTGCTTCCGCAGAGGCGACGTCTTCCACCAGTTGGACCTGCTCTTTGTCGTCGATCAGTAAGTCGCCCAACATTGGCGTATGACAAAGTTGCTTTTCGATCCGCGCAGACAACACTTGGTTGAACAGGAATGATCGAGCCGCAGACAGGTAGAAGCTGCGTTTGCTCTTATCACGTACGCGGAATTTATCCTGACCCCAATCACGCGCTGACGTCACGTTGTTGCCATTACGACCAAATCGCTGGCTGCCAAAGTAGTTTGGTACACCTTGGTCGCGAATGTCGGCAAGGCGTGCTTCTATTGCGTCATCACCGTCAAATTCTGTGATCACTAACTTGAAGCGGTTACCAATCAGATCACCCGGTCGCAGTTTTTTGTCGTGACGGGCAGTGTCCAAAATGGCATCAACACCTTCATGTGTCGCGACAAACTCGCTTAAATCCGGATCTGGCTGCCCTGGCAAGTGCACACTAAACCATTGTTCCGTCACTGCGTGCCGATCTTTCAGACCAGCCCAGCTCACATCGCGGGATTTAACACCACACGCTTTAGCCAGCTCATTAGCAACGTATTTAGTGTTCTCGCCAATCTTGCGGATACGTACCAGAAAATGCTCACCGTGTCCGGCAGGCGTGAAATCCAGTGTTTCGCTAACGAAAAAATCTTCTGCTTTGGCCTTTAGACGGCCAGTTGCTGCTGGCTGACCATGCAGGTAAGCCAGTGCGTTCATTACATCAGTCATTGGAATCCTTACGGATGATCACCACAGCCTCACAGGCGATGCCTTCTTTGCGGCCGGTGAACCCCAGTCGTTCGGTGGTTGTCGCTTTCACATTCACGTTGCTGACATCCGTTTCCAGATCCTGGGCAATCGCCGCACACATAGCATCAATATGCGGTGCCATTTTTGGCGCTTGCGCCATGATGGTGACATCCAGGTTACCAATCACATAGCCTTTTGCTTTCACTTTGGCGTAAACATCGCGCAGCAGAAAACGGCTGTCAGCCCCTTCCCACTCGGCGTCGGTATCAGGGAAATGACGGCCAATATCGCCAGCCGCAATTGCGCCAAGCAGAGCATCACACACTGCGTGCAGCGCCACATCACCATCAGAGTGCGCGACCAGTCCTTGCTCATAAGGTACTTTCACACCGCCAATGATCACTGGGCCTTCACCGCCAAACTTGTGTACGTCAAAACCGTGTCCAATACGAATCATGTTTCTTCCTCACTTATCACTGGCCGCTATTGCGTTGGGCCAGGAAAAAGGTGGCGAGCGCGAGATCTTCGGGCTGCGTCACCTTGATGTTGTCTGCATGTCCAGAAACCAGCTTAGGTGCGCCACCAGTAAGCTCAATCGCGGAGGCTTCATCAGTCACTGCAAGCGATTTATCCAATGCGGTTTCTAATGCATTAAGTAACTGCTCACGCTTAAACATTTGGGGCGTTAAGGCATGCCAGAGTTGCTCACGGCACACTGTGGTTTCAATCTTGTTGTCGCCCGTACCGCGCTTCATGGTGTCTCGCACCGGACAGGCTAGAATAGCGCCATGGGTGTGACTAGTCGCCTCAGCAATCAGTGCATCGATGTCCTGATGTCTGACACAAGGCCGGGCAGCATCATGCACCATCACCCATTCCGCATCAGTTGTGCGAAGGCCAGCCAAGACGGAGTCTGCGCGCTCTTTGCCACCAGTTGTCACCACAACACGCTTATCACTGCCAAGGGATGTTGAATGGAAATATCCATCCTCTTCACCAATCGCAATCACGACTTTATTGATGCTTGGATGTTCCAGCAGGTAATGCACCGTGTGTTCAAGCAGCGTTTTGTCTTCGATGGTGAGGTATTGTTTCGGCAGGTCCGCGCGCATACGCTTTCCTACTCCTGCCGCAGGGACAATCGCGACCACCTCAGGCGCGACAGATTGCGGCAAGCTTAAGGTTTCTTCACTGGCCGGGGTATTCATGTTTCTCTACTTAAAAAGGCGAGAGGGCTAATCGCTGACAACCCGGAAGAAAGTTTCTCCCGGCTTGATCATGCCCAGTTCGTTGCGGGCGCGTTCTTCAATCGCTTCTTGCCCACGTTTGAGATCTGCTATTTCTGCGTACATTTGCTGGTTACGTTGGTGGAGTTTATCGTTGGCTTGAGCAACAGAATCAGCAACGGCGGTCACTGCAAGGTAATCGTCTACCCCGTTCTTGCCCCACCAAAGGTGATACTGGAGCCATCCAAACAATACGAACAGCAAGACTGTCAGCATTCGCATTGAATTTTCCTCCCCACACTCAATAAAACCCGTCTGGCATTCATCGCCAAACACAGAACATAACCCACAAAGTCTAGGCTCAGTGGGCACTTACATAAAGAATAGCCGTAATAATCCCACATTCGCCCCTGTCACACCAGCAATGCCAGCGACAGAACGGCGAATTGCGGGCTTTTCGTAAATAAGTGACAGGAGAATGGTCAGGCGTTGAGGTGATAAACCGGATTGGGAAGCGCCCCCAGCAAGGCAGGGAGGTCTCTCGCTGCAAACGCAAAGGTATATTCCGGTGGACCCGGTGTGTACATCAAAGATTCAAATTCAAACAACGCGCTATCGACTATCAAGGGGATATGGTCTGGCATACCAAACGGGCAAACCGCCCCGGGTACACAGCCAAGACTTTCTATCATCTCTTCGTCTGAGGCAATGGAAGGTCTTTGACCCACCAGTGTTTTGATTTTCTTACCATCCAATCTCGCATCACGATGCGTCAGCAAAAGCGCATGACCGCCCTTCTTAAAGTTGAGGAATAAGCTTTTAGTGGGTGTTGCTGTCCAACCCAGGCGTGTGCCGACGATTTCATCAGTGGCAAAATCAAGAATAGGTTCATGCTGCCACTCTTGATAACTCACGCCACATTGCGTCATCAAACTGATATTCTTTTTCAGGATTTCATCCAACGTCTGCGCCATTATCCCTCCAGGCCCACCATCCATTTTTGCATCAAAAGAAATGCCACATAAATCATCATGCCAGCAACCAGAATATCAATGGTTTTCCGCACATTAGGCTTGGAAAGCATAGGTGACATTTTCGCAGCGCCCAATGCAATACCATAAAACCAGATCATTGATGCCAGCATAGTGCCGACTGCGAAGGCAGTTCGCTGCGCGGGTTCAAACTGACCGCCAATTGAACCTAATACTACAACGGTATCTAAATACACATGGGGGTTCAGCAAAGTCACTGCCGCGGCACCAATCAATACCGCCATAAGTCCTTTGCCCGTTTTTTCTCCCTCCGACTCGGCACTTTCCTCTTCGCCAATCCAAGCACGTTTAAGCGATTGATAAGCGTAGGTCAGCAGAAAAGCTGTACCTCCCAGCGTCACGACACTCAGCAAGGTTTCATTACTAGAAAGCATTGCACCACCGCCAAAAACGCCGAGGGTAATCAAAGCAAAGTCGCAGAGAAAGCAAAGTGTCGCCGTCGCAACATGATGATGACGGCGGATCCCTTGATTGAGGACAAACGCATTCTGCGCGCCGATCGGAATGATCATACTGAGCCCTAAACCAAACCCTTGTAATAAAACACTGCTACTCATCACTTTGTCTCCACATCCCTCAATATTGCTGAGGCACAAATTAGAGGGGTGACAAACGTAAGTAAAACTAATAATTTTAATCACAGATAAGCAAAACTGATGAGACGTAGATGAAGGGATTAGATTACCGCTGGCTGGATGCACTGGATGCAGTCATCGCCAACGGCGGCTTTGATAAAGCCGCAGAAGCGCTTTTCATCACCCAATCGGCCGTTTCCCAGCGAATCAAACAGCTGGAAACTTTGGTTGCACAGCCCGTATTGATTCGCGAAACGCCTCCGCAACCCACCGCCATTGGTAAAAAGCTGCTTGGCCTTCACCGACGTGTTCAACTGCTTGAAAAGGAAATGCTGCCAGAGCTGACACCCGAAGGGCTGGCAGGTCCTATTACTGTACCTATCGCCACCAATGCAGACAGCCTGGCGACCTGGCTGCTGCCAGCTCTTTCCCCGTTAATGAAAGCGCAGACACTCGAAATCAACCTGATCGTCGACGATGAAAGCCGCACGCTGAATCGCCTTCGATCAGGCGAAGCTGTTGTTGCCATTAGCAATGAAGTCACGCCATTGAAAGGCTGCGTAGCGGAATCTTTAGGGGTGATGGAGTACCTTTGTGTTTGCACTCCAGCCTTCAAAGCCACCTACTTTCCAGATGGTTTGAACGCAGAAGCGGTGAGTCGCGCTCCGGCTGTGGTGTTTGACCGTTTCGATGACATGCACACTCAGTTTGTGTCTGAACGTTTTCAACTGCCCACTCCCGGCTGGCGAAGTCATATGGTTCGCTCGTCCGAGGCTTTCGTCAAAATGGCCAAACTTGGCGTGGCTTATTGCCTGATACCCCGTCTGCAAATTGAGCCAGAACTGACATCCGGTGAGCTTATCGATCTTTGTCCAGGCGATGGTGTGATCCGCCACCTATACTGGCACCATTTCGCGACGGAAAGTGGCGTATTGGCGGAGATGTCATCAGCCTGCTTAAATTATGCCCGAAAGACTTTTGGTGAAGGAAAAATATCCCACACAGTGTGAATTTTTTCCGCCTTGCCGTAGTCATAGCCATATAACTTCAAAAAACAACATGGAACCCAGACCATGAAAAAACACCTTATTGCTTCGTTAGTTGGTGCAGCCATCGCACTGTCTTCACCGTTTGTTTCTGCCGCTACACCGGATTTCCCGCATCTGGAAACCATGGGAGTTGGTGAAGTTGTCGCCCAGCCGGACACCGCCACCGTGGACGTTGCCGTCTCACTTACCCGCACGTCTGCCCAAGCTGCCAAAAAGGCATCTGATGACGCGGTGGCTACGCTTTTGGAACGATTGGAGAAAATGGGGATTGCGCGTAAAGATATCGAAAGCGCCAATCTTAACCTTCAGCCTCAGTACAGTTATCCGAAAAACAGCGAGCCAAAATTGAACGGCTACCGCGCCACACGAAACGTGACGGTGACCGTGAGTGATCTGTCCCGGCTTAACCGTGTGCTGGATGGCGCATTGGCCGATGGCCTCAATCGCGTGAATGGCATCAGCTTTTCTTCGAGTAAAGAAGCTGAGCTCAAAGAAAAAGCGCGCATGGCAGCCATTGCCGATGCAAAAGCTAAAGCAGAGTCATTGGCAAAAGGCTTTGGTGAAACACTCGCAGGCGTTTGGGAAATCCGCTACATGACATCGACGCCGGTTCGCCCAACCATGATGCGAATGGCAGAGGCGTCCAGTGTTGCATCAAGCTACGATGACGCAGAAATCACTATCCGTGATCAGGTGGAAGTGGTTTATGCGTTAGGGGAATAAATGCCTGTCGTTAGCAAACCATAAATAGAAAAATGGCCGCTATTGCGGCCATTTTCCTTTCTGGGATAGACATTTGTTAGGGGGAACAAATCGTCAATCAATGGAGTATACGAGCGCGAAGGGTACCTTCGATCGCTTTGAGTTTCTCCAATGCTTTTTCAGAGTGCTCGGTTTCGACGTCGATCACAACGTAACCGTACTCGGAATTGGTTTGCAGGTACTGACCAGCAATGTTGATACTTTCTTCTGCGAAGATGGTATTGATTTTGGTCAGGATACCTGGCTTGTTCTGGTGAATGTGCAGCAGGCGCGACGTGCCAGTGTGCTCAGGCAACGATACTTCTGGGAAGTTCACAGAAGACAGGGTTGAACCATTGTCTGAGTACTTCACCATCTTACCAGCCACTTCGATGCCGATATTTTCCTGTGCTTCCTGAGTTGAACCACCGATGTGTGGTGTCAGGATCACGTTATCAAACGCTTGCAGCGGAGAAGTAAATGGGTCGCTGTTGGTTTTCGGCTCTGTTGGGAATACGTCTACTGCCGCACCGCCAATGTGACCGCTTTCCAATGCGCCACACAGCGCATCGATATCAACCACTGTACCGCGCGCGGCGTTGATGAAGATCGCGCCCGGCTTCATGCGCGCAAACTCTTCGCTACCCATCATGTCTTGGGTTGAGTCGGTTTCCGGCACGTGAAGGGTGATCACGTCACTCTTGTTCAGAAGCTCTGACATTGACGCCACTTGCGTCGCATTACCCAGTGAAAGCTTGTTTTCAATGTCGTAGAAGAAAACACGCATACCCAGGTTTTCCGCCAGAATACCCAGTTGGGTACCGATGTGACCGTAACCAATGATACCCAGGTTTTTGCCACGTGCTTCGAACGAACGGTCCGCTGACTTCATCCACTCACCGCGGTGAGCCATAGCGTTCTTCGCTGGAATGCCACGAAGCAGAAGAAGAATCTCGCCAAGAACCAGTTCGGCAACACTACGGGTGTTTGAGAAAGGTGCGTTAAATACTGGGATACCGCGCTTCGCTGCCGCAGTCAGGTCAACCTGGTTGGTGCCAATACAGAAACAACCCACTGCTACCAGTTTTTGCGCTTTCGCAAACACTTTCTCAGTCAGTTGGGTGCGGGAACGAATGCCCACGAAATGCGCGTCAGCAATTGCCGCTTCAAGCTCTTCACCGGCTAGAGAGCCTTTGTGATATTCAATATTGCTGTACCCTGCACCCTGAAGAACTTCCAGTGCAGTTGGGTGAACACCTTCAAGGAGAAGGATCTTTATTTTGTCTTTTTCAAGCGACACTTTAGCCATTGCAGTTCTCATCCTTAAAAAAAAACCTGTCGTTAAATTCGGTTTCCGTCTTCCAGACGTCAAAGGCCGCTTTTTGATAGGATTATGTCGGCCTTGTACAATTAGTGACTAAGGTAACAAAAATTTATTTGCATGGGTAAGAATATTACGTAATAAGCGCGAAAAAAAACGGCGCCATGAAGGCACCGCTAACTTATTGAGTTACTTATACGCAAACGTTTGGCTTTTGCTTCAAAAAAACTGAAGTGTTAACCCATTAACGCTTAACTGTTTTTAGCTTTTTACTACACCGTTTGCAGTACCTTCCAGCACTACATCTGCGCCACGGTTTGCAAACAGGCCGACAGTCACTACGCCCGCAATCGCGTTGATCTTGTCTTCCAGTTCTTTGGCATTGGTGATCTGCAGGTTATGCACGTCCAGAATCACGTTGCCGTTATCGGTGATGCAACCTTCGCGGTAGCAAGGATCGCCGCCCAGCTTAACCAGTTCACGTGCCACGTAAGAACGTGCCATCGGGATCACTTCCACTGGCAGAGGGAATTGACCCATCACATCCACTTTCTTGCTGTCGTCGATGATACAGATAAATTTCTCGGAGATCGCCGCAACGATTTTTTCTCGCGTCAGTGCAGCACCACCGCCTTTGATCATTTCGTTGTTTGGATTTATCTCATCCGCACCATCAACATAAATGTCCAGACTCGCCACTTCGTTTGCATCAAAGACCGGAATGCCAATCTTCTCCAGACGCTCGGTCGATGCAACTGAACTCGACACTGCACCTTTGATTTGCTCTTTCATGGTTTCGAGGGCATCGATGAAGTGATTAACGGTGGATCCAGTGCCAACACCAACGATGCTGCCTTTGGTCACGTATTCCAACGCAGCCCAACCAGCCGCTTTTTTCATTTCATCCTGAGTCATGAGGATCTCCTGGGTAAATAGGGGTAATTCGCGACGCCGATTATACAGATCTGATTTTGGAGCGGGCAGATTTTTATAAACGCAGATCCCGTTATTCGGGATCGATACAGATCAGGTTAGATCGCCCACTTCCAATGCCTAGATGGCGTCAAAATCTCTGGTAAAGGCACGTCCCACGCTTCAACAGGAAGGTCATCAACCTGCTGGCAATCATGAGCGATACCAACGGGTTTTGCTCCCCGTCCTGATTCATACCAAGGTGCCAGTGTGCGATCGTAATACCCGCCGCCCATACCCAGGCGCTGCCCGCTTTTATCGAACGCCACAAGTGGTGTACAAATCGCATCAAGTTGCTGTGCAGGCAATACATCAAGCACGCTAAGCTTCGGCTCTAGAATACCGTAGCGGTTTGGTACCAAGGTGGACTTAGGATGATAGTGCAGGAACAGCAAATGCCCTTTGCTGAAAGGATGAATCACCGGCAAATAAACATCTTTCCCCTCTCGCCAGCAATGCTCAATCAGAGGCTGGGTATCCAGCTCACCATCTACTGACAAATAAAGCGCAATTCGCTGAGCGTTGAGGATGCTGTCAGCTTGCTGAAAATGGGAAGAAAGGTTTGTCGCCGCATGACGCTGCTCGTCATCGGTCAGGGATTGCCTTTTGGCTCGGGTCGCTTTTCGCAGTTCATTGCGAAGAGAAGAAGTGTTCGCTTGCATCGGCTGTCCTTGCCGCAAAGCTAATGGGGATTGGCCCCGGAGTGCCGTTGGGATCTTTTGCCCTTGAACCCTGCGGTTCAAGGCGGATGAGAAGAACATACCGTAGGCTTCTCGGTACAAGCCGAGCTTGCTCAAAAGCATGTAACATCCCACCCTTAGATGTGCTTATCGGCTCAGGGACGCGGATCCGCTGACGCACACTCCAGGGTCAAACTGGTTCGGAAGGCTTATGCTTCCTTCGACGCGCTGTGTTTTAACAACGCCTCTTCAATCGTTTGCTGCAACAGCACAATTCGCTGTTCCATATCATTCTTATCGTCGGTGTTTTGCTGTCTTTCTGCACGCAATTCGTAGCAGATATTCAGGGCCGCGATAGTGAGCAGTTGCTCTGTATTCGTTACTTTAGTGCGCTCAGACAATTCGTGCAACCGTTGATCAAAGTCGTCTGCCGCTTCTTTCAGCGCTTGTTCCTGACCTGCCGGACAGTTAACACGCATTATTTTGCCAAGGATCTGAATTTCAACAGCTTGCGTAGTCATATTCTTTTCTGAGCTCCCTTCAAAGCGCGGTGTCGCACCCTGACGTCACGGGCGCAAACTATAGAAAATGGCAGATTAAACTTCAAGTCTATCCTATCGCGTATTGTCTCTCGACGGACTAAGCAGACGAAAAGTCGTCAATGTGATGAAAATCAGAGCTATCGTGAACCTGATTCTCGCTTTTGCTTTCTTCTATCGTGAAGAGAGGTTCAGTGACTTAGGACTAACTGGTAGTATACGGACAAGACAATTTCGGTACCCAAGGTGACCCCGTGACCCAAGTAACTTTACCTGAATACAGCAACATGGTTTCCACGCTTCGTGCTGACTCTCTGGCCGTAACGCCAGCAGAAATGCATGGCCTTCTGGCGGGAATGTTGTGCGGTGGACTAGACCCTGAGCTGGGTAACTGGATGCCGATGCTTTATGACTACACCAATGATGGTGCAGGCTGGCCACATGAATCAAAAACACTGGCGGCAACCAGCGTTGGCCTGGCGAGCCAACAGCTCACCGGTGGTCAGATGGATTTCGAAGTGCTGTTGCCGGATGAAAGTGAATCCTTGCTTGATCGCGGTGATGCGCTGTCTGAGTGGGTAAGTGCTTTTATCGCAGGTATTGGTTTAGTCGGTATCACTGCAGGCAAACTGTCTGACGACTCGAAAGAAGTGCTGGCAGACCTGACAGAAATTGCACAGCTTGGCATTGATGAAGACGATGATATGGAAGAGCAGGCATTGCTTTTCGAACAAGTCATCGAGCACGTCCGTGTCTGTGCCATGACGCTGCATGCCGAGCTTGGCATCAAGCCGCAGACCGAAGAAAAACCAACCCTGCACTAACAGAACACTGTCGGAGACTGACGCAGAATGGATGCTGAGCCATCAACACAAAATTTTGATGTCGTCATTGCCGGTGGCGCAATGGCAGGTGCCACTTTGGCATTGGCCATTGAGCAGCTGACACAGGCAGGCTTGTCCGTGGCGGTGGTGGAAGCCGCCATTCCGGACAACAGCCACCCTGGCTATGATGCCCGAAGCATTGCCCTTTCCTATGGTAGCTGCCAGTTGCTCGATAACATCGGCGTGTGGAAAACCTTGTCACCCTTTGCCACTCCGATCAGCAAAATCCATGTTTCCGACCGTGGCCACTTCGGCCTAACAGAGATGAATGCCCGCGATGAAGGTCTGGATTACCTCGGCAATGTGATTGAGCTTGCCGACGCCGGACGCGTTTTTCATCAGGCTTTGGGGAAAGCCCAAAATATCTCGCTGTTTTGTCCGGCCTTTGTCACTGATATCAAGCGCGAAATCGACAGCGTCACTTTGACGCTCAATGATGGAAAAGCGCTGACAGCCAAACTGGTTGTTGCCGCAGACGGCGCGCTATCTTCCTGCTGCGATATGGTGGGGATTGAACGCCATGAGCATGACTTTGAACAGGTTGCGCTGATTGCGAATGTCACCACAGAACTCGCTCATCAAGGCCGTGCCTTCGAACGTTTTACCGAAACCGGCCCTGTCGCCTTGTTGCCGATGTCTGAAGGCAGAAGCTCATTGGTATGGTGCGTCAAACCTCACGAAGCACCTACGATGCTTTCCATGTCTGACGATGAGTTTGCACAAGCACTACAACAGGCTTTCGGGTGGCGTTTGGGAAGACTGCTGCATGTTGGTCAGCGTGGCAGCTATCCGTTGATTCTGCGTCAGGCAACCCGTCTTACCAGTCACCGCTTTGCTGTAGTCGGGAATGCGGCACAAACGCTTCATCCGATTGCCGGACAAGGCTTTAACCTTGGCCTTCGCGATGTAGTATCGCTGGCTGAAGAAATCGCCAAATCACACGCTGATGGCAAAGATTGCGGTCAAATGCCTGTGCTCCAATCATACCTCGCACGACGCGAACCAGACCGCGATACCACAGTCGCCATGACATCAGGTTTGGTTCACGGCTTCTCCAACACCACTGCACCACTGATTCTGGGACGAAATCTGGGGCTGGCAGCGATGTCGGTCTTTAGCGAATTGAAAGCTCCATTGCTGCAACGTGCAATGGGCTTGGTAGAACGATAATGAAAATGACAAATGTAGACATCGCCATTATCGGCGGTGGCATGGTTGGCCTGACACTCGCTGCTGCACTGGCAGATAGCGATCTTCGCATCGCGATCATCGAAGGCAAAATGCCGGAGCCAGAACTCTCTCCCTTGCCCGACCTTCGCGTTTCTGCGTTGAGCCGCGCCAGTGAGCGTATTCTGAAAAACGTCGGCGCGTGGGAAGGCATTCAATCCCGACGCTCAAGTCCATATCAAAAAATGTCGGTATGGGAACAAGACAGCTTCGCCGCGATTGATTTCGATGCAATGGACTTGGGTCAACCCAACCTCGGTTACATCGTTGAAAACCGCGTTATTCAGCTGGCACTGTTTGAGCGCGTAAAGCAACAACAGAATGTCACCCTATTCTGCCCAGACCGCTGCGCCAACATGATGTTTGGTGAAACAGAAGCCTGGCTAACCCTTGAGTCGGGCAGTGCCATTACCGCAAAACTCGTGGTCGGTGCTGATGGTGCAAACTCCTGGGTACGCAACCAGCTATCGATTCCATTAACCCATTGGGATTATGGACATAGTGCACTGGTCGCCAATATTCGGACCGAAGAGCCACATGATGGTGTCGCACGTCAGATTTTCACTCCGGATGGCCCGCTCGCTTTCCTGCCGCTGTCTGATCCTAACCTAAGTTCGATCGTTTGGTCGCAATCACCGGAAAATGCCGATGCACGTTGCTCCATGCCTGAAGACGAATTCAACAAAGCCCTGAGCGCTGCTTTCGACCTTCGCCTCGGCCTTTGCTCGGTTGAGGGTGAACGTGCAGCTTTCCCTTTGAAGATGCGTTACGCGAGGGATTTCGTGATCGAGCGCGTCGCCCTGATTGGCGATGCCGCACACACCATTCATCCGCTGGCAGGTCAAGGCGTAAACCTGGGACTTTTAGATGCCGCGACGCTGGCACAAGAGCTGATCCGCTTAAGTGATGAAGGCAAAGACATTGGTGAGAAAACCAACCTCCGCGCTTTCGAACGCTGGCGTAAAGCTGAAGCCGCGCAAATGATTGCGGCAATGCAAGGGTTCCGGGATTTGTTTGCGGGCGAAAACCCGGCGAAGAAACTCATTCGTGGTATTGGTCTAATGGCAGCCGCCACACTCCCAGGTATCAAAACCCAGTTTATTAAGCAGGCACTTGGGCTGACAGGTGATTTGCCAAAACTAGCGAAGAAGTAGATTTATTTAAGGACCTAGAAATAGCATTCATACCATTGTGAAACGACAAAACGCATTTTCATTTTCCCGATCCTGCTCTTCCTAGGCACTAGGATCTGCTCTTCTCCTAGGACCTTCCTTCCTAACCACATAAAAAAACGGCGCCTTTCGGCGCCGTCTTCAATCTAAATCCGTTAAGGATAAGCGATTACGCTTGGCCTTTAACTTCTTTCAGACCGTTGTAAGGTGCTTTGCCAGCCAGTGCTTCTTCGATACGAATCAGTTGGTTGTACTTAGCAACACGGTCAGAACGGCTCATAGAACCAGTCTTGATTTGGCCAGCCGCAGTACCTACCGCCAGGTCAGCGATAGTTGCGTCTTCAGTTTCACCTGAACGGTGAGAGATAACAGCAGTGTAGCCTGCGTCTTTAGCCATCTTGATTGCAGCCAGAGTTTCAGTCAGAGAACCGATCTGGTTGAACTTGATCAGGATAGAGTTAGCTACGCCTTTCTCGATACCTTGAGCCAGGATCTTAGTGTTAGTTACGAACAGGTCGTCACCAACCAGCTGGATTTTGCCGCCCAGCAGTTCTGTTTGGTGCTTGAAGCCATCCCAATCAGACTCGTCCAGACCGTCTTCGATAGAAACGATTGGGAACTGATCTACCAGGCCAGCCAGGTAGTGGTTGAACTCTTCTGAAGTGAAGGTTTTGCCTTCGCCTTTCATGTTGTAGATGCCAGCTTCTTTGTCGAAGAACTCAGATGCTGCACAGTCCATCGCCAGAGTGATGTCTTTGCCCAGCTCGTAGCCAGCTGCTGCAACTGCTTCTGCGATAACTTCCAGTGCTTCTGCGTTAGATTTCAGGTTAGGCGCGAAACCACCTTCGTCACCAACTGCAGTGTTGTAGCCTTTAGACTTAAGTACTTTCGCCAGGTTGTGGAATACTTCCGCACCCATGCGAACTGCTTCTTTCAGAGTTGCAGCGCCAACTGGCTGAATCATGAACTCTTGGATGTCAACGTTGTTGTCTGCGTGCTCACCACCGTTGATGATGTTCATCATTGGCAGAGGCATAGAGAATACGCCAGCAGTGCCGTTCAGCTCAGCAATGTGCTCGTACAGTGGCATGCCTTTCGCAGCAGCTGCTGCTTTTGCGTTCGCCAGAGAAACAGCCAGGATTGCGTTTGCACCGAACTTAGATTTGTTCTCAGTACCGTCCAGGTCGATCATGATCTGGTCGATTTCTGCTTGGTTTTTCGCGTCTTTACCTTCCAGAGCGTTAGCAATTGCGCCGTTTACTGCATCAACTGCTTTCAGAACGCCTTTACCCAGGAAACGTGCTTTGTCGCCGTCACGCAGTTCCAGTGCTTCGCGAGAACCGGTAGATGCACCAGATGGAGCAGCTGCCATACCTACGAAACCACCTTCCAGGTGAACTTCTGCTTCTACAGTTGGGTTACCGCGTGAGTCAATGATTTCACGGCCCAGAACTTTAACGATCTTAGACATTGTGTTTCCTCTCGTATGTCAATAGCTTAAGAATGCGAAAAGCGGCCGCACAACCTTCGCGACCGCTTCCTTTTTTCAGTTACAGCTCACCACGCTGATTTTTACCTGCCGCTGCCACGAAGCCTTCAAACAGAGGGTGGCCATCGCGTGGAGTAGAAGTAAATTCAGGGTGGAACTGGCACGCCACAAACCATGGGTGCGCAGGGTTTTCGATGATTTCAACCAGCTTTTTATCCGCAGACAGGCCAGATACAACCAGGCCCGCTTCTTCAATCTGCGGACGCAGCACGTTGTTCACTTCATAACGGTGACGGTGACGCTCATGAATCGTCGCGTTACCGTACAGATCACGTGCTTTAGTACCTTCTTTCAGGTGACACAGCTGCGCGCCAAGACGCATGGTGCCGCCCAAATCTGATTTTTCAGTACGCTCTTCAACTTTACCTTCGCCATCCACCCACTCGGTGATCAGGCCAACAACAGGGAACTTGCTGCCCTTGTCGAATTCAGTAGAGTTCGCGCCTTCCATGCCTGCAACGTTACGCGCGTATTCGATCAGCGCAACCTGCATGCCCAGACAGATGCCAAGGTATGGCACTTTGTTTTCGCGAGCGTATTTCGCTGCCAGAATCTTGCCTTCCACACCACGGTCACCAAAGCCACCTGGAACAAGAATCGCGTCCAGACCTTGCAGTGCTTCGTCGCCTTTCGTTTCTACGTCTTGAGAGTCAACATACTTGATGTTCACAGTCAGACGGTTTTTCAGGCCACCGTGTTTCAGTGCTTCGTTTACAGACTTGTATGCGTCTGGCAGTTCGATGTATTTGCCAACCATACCGATAGTGACTTCACCGGTTGGGTTCGCTTCTTCAAAAATAACTTGTTCCCATTCAGACAGGTCAGCTTCTGGCGCTGTGATGCCGAAACGGGTACAAATCAGGTCATCAAGACCTTGAGAACGGATCAGTGAAGGGATCTTGTAGATGGAATCTACGTCCTTCATCGAAATCACTGCTTTTTCCTGCACGTTACAGAACAGCGCAATCTTAGAGCGCTCGTTCGCAGGAATCACACGATCACTACGGCAAACCAGAATGTCTGGCTGAATACCGATCGACAGCAGTTCTTTCACTGAGTGTTGGGTTGGTTTGGTTTTCACTTCACCGGCTGCTGCCAGGTAAGGAACCAGCGTCAGGTGCATGAACATCGCACGCTCGCGACCCAGTTCTACCGCCAATTGACGGATAGCTTCAAGGAACGGCAGTGATTCGATATCACCTACGGTGCCACCGACTTCAACGATAGCAACGTCGTGACCTTCGCCACCGGCAAGCACGCGTTCTTTAATAGAGTTGGTGATGTGTGGAATAACCTGAATGGTCGCACCCAGGTAGTCGCCGCGGCGCTCTTTGCGCAGTACGTCAGCGTATACACGGCCTGACGTAAAGTTGTTGCGTTTGGTCATCTTGGTACGGATGAAACGCTCATAGTGACCCAAATCCAGGTCAGTCTCGGCACCGTCTTCCGTAACGAATACTTCACCGTGCTGGGTTGGGCTCATGGTGCCCGGGTCCACGTTGATGTAAGGGTCAAGCTTCATCATGGTCACTTTAAGACCACGTGCTTCTAGAATTGCCGCCAATGACGCTGCTGCAATACCCTTACCTAGGGAGGAAACCACCCCGCCCGTAACAAAAATGTAATTCGTTGTCATGCTAAACCTGAGAGTTGGATTTAGGGGAAATTATTGGAAATCTGGACGGGACGACATATTACCAGAGCCAGAAACTTCCCACAACGTGAAAACTATCACACAGAACGCCGTTTTTTTTTGTCGTAAATCAATTGAGTGATTTACGTCGATTTGTTGCCCTCGTCACGCTTTACTTCTTGCCACAGATTTTCAAGCTCATCTGGCTCAGTTTCCTGCAAATTTTTACCATTATTACGTAATTTCATTTCAATTTTACGAAAGCGACTTTCGAATTTCATATTCGCTTTTCGAAGTGCCATTTCCGGATTAGTGCCAAGGTGGCGGGCAAGATTGACCGCGGCAAAAAGTAAATCGCCGACTTCTTCATCGACGCGTTCTTGGTCGACATCCACCATCAAGGCTTCTTCCATCACCTCATCAAGCTCTTCCTGCACTTTTTCGGCAACAGGGCCTACCGAGTCCCAATCAAAGCCGAAACGCGCGCAACGCTTCTGCAATTTTGCTGCACGGCCCAATGCTGGAAGTGAGGTTGGTACATCATCCAAAATACTGAGCTCTGCATCTGGTTTGGCTTTGGCGGCACGTTCCTGCGCTTTTATGCCTTCCCAGTCCGCTTGCTCCAGCGGGTTACCATCGGCATCCTTTTCACCAAAAACATGAGGATGACGACGCACCAGCTTGTCGCAGATGGCACCGGCAATGTCTTCAAATTCAAACAGGCCCTGCTCTTTTCCGAGTTGACTATAGAACACAATCTGAAACAGCAGATCGCCCAGCTCATCGCGAACATCTGCCCATTCCTGACGTTCAATCGCATCCACTGCTTCAAAAGTTTCTTCGATGGTGTAAGGAATTATGGAATCGAAGGTTTGCTTCTTGTCCCAATCGCAGCCGTTTTGCGGGTCCCTGAGGGTAGCCATAATTTCCAGCAATTCTTGCATTCGCGACATTTTTTTCATCTGTTACCCGCCCAAAAGAAAAGGGAAAGCAGCGCTTTCCCTTTATACAAATTGAATATTGTTAGCGAAGCCGTTTGGCTTCATGCACGTCTTTGACTTGCTCCAAGCGGGAGATCACCCGGCTCAGCACTTCAAGGTCACTCAGCTCTAAATCAAAGTCCATGATAGACATTTGCTGCTTATAATCGACCCGGCTTTGCATGCCTGAAACTTTCGCTTTTTCATTCAGCAAGACATTGGTGAGATCTTTAATCAAACCACTTCGCTCGGATGCAGAAACACGCACTGTGATTTGATAGTTGCCGATATAACCGCCGCCCCACACCGTCTCGATAAGGCGCTCCGGTGCATGATGGCGAAGTTCAGCCAATTGCTCACAGTCTGCGCGGTGCACTGAAATACCGCGACCTTGCGTTACGTAGCCTTCGATTTCGTCACCAGGAATTGGCTGACAGCATCGCGCAAGGTGGGTCATCAGGTTGTCCACACCTTCAACGACAACGGCATCTCGGCGTGGTCGTTTGGTTGTGGTCTGCGTTTCAGCCTGCTCCAGCTTGGCGCGAAGCTGCTCATCTTCCTGTTCTTTGGTCAGTTTGTTGACCACAGAGTTGATGTAATTCACTACCTGGTTGATGCGCAAATCACCGCTACCAACGCCCGCGTAAACTTCATCAAGGCTGTTAACATTGAAGCGCTTCATGGCGAGAGTGGCATCTTTGCTCGCGGCACCAATCTTCGCGAGTTCAGCATCGAGAATTTCTTTACCTGCCTCGACGTTCTTCTCTCGTGCTTGCTTACGGAACCAAGCATTAATCTTGGCGCGTGCACGGCCTGACGTCACAAAGCCAAGGCTTGGGTTCAGCCAATCACGGGAAGGGTTTGGCTCTTTCTGGGTGATGATTTCGACCTGATCGCCCATGTTGAGGTGATAGGTGAACGGTACGATACGCCCTTCCACTTTGGCCCCGATACAACGGTGACCCACTTCAGAGTGGATGTGGTAAGCGAAATCCAAAGGTGTCGCGCCGATTGGCAGGTCAACCACATCACCTTTTGGTGTAAAGGCATAGACGCGGTCATCAAATACCTGGCTACGAAGTTCATCCAGCATTTCGCCGGAATCAGACATCTCTTCTTGCCAAGCCAGCAGTTTACGCAGCCAGGTAATCTTCTCATCGTAACCGCTCCGGCCAGCGGAAGAACCTTCTTTGTATTTCCAGTGCGCCGCGACGCCAAGCTCTGCATCATCGTGCATCTGCTTGGTACGGATTTGGATTTCTACCGTTTTGCCTTCAGGTCCCAATACGACAGTGTGAATCGATTGGTAACCATTTGGTTTCGGGTTCGCCACGTAGTCATCGAACTCTTTCGGCAGATGGCGATATTTGGTGTGAACGGCACCCAGCGCGGCATAACAGTC
Source organism: Grimontia sp. SpTr1 (assembly GCF_947387585.1). Taxonomy (NCBI): domain Bacteria; kingdom Pseudomonadati; phylum Pseudomonadota; class Gammaproteobacteria; order Vibrionales; family Vibrionaceae; genus Grimontia; species Grimontia sp. SpTr1. The sequence continues at coordinate 69,299 of NZ_CANDOD010000020.1, read as the reverse complement.
CTGAAGCTGATCAGCTATGATGCGCACAGCACGCACATCAAACAGCTCATCAAACTCCAAACCTTTTTTCTGCATCTTACGCCAGATGCTATAGATGTGTTTCGGACGGCCATAGACCTGCGCGTTGATGTTGGAGTTTTCCATCGCGCTTTGCAGATCGGACACAAAGGTGTCGATGTACTGCTCACGGTCAATACGGCGTTCTGCCAGTTGTTTGGCAATTTGTTTGTAGGTCAGCGAATGCTGGTAACGGAACGCGTAATCTTCGATTTCCCACTTGAGCTGACCGATACCTAAGCGGTTAGCAAGCGGTGCATAGATATTTGCACACTCTTTCGCAACAGCCTGACGCACTTCGTCAGACTCGTTTTTCACTTCACGCAGGTAAGTAATGCGTTCAGCCAGTTTGATGACCACACAACGGAAATCATCCACCATGGAGAGCAACATACGGCGCACATTATCCACCTGCGCAGCCGTCGCTTCTTCATTGTTGGCGTTCAGATGGCGAATCGCCGCCATTTCCTGAACCCCTTCCACCAGCTTGGCGATATTGTTTCCGTAGTGCTCTTTGAGCAACTCATTGCTGAGCACGTCATATTCCACCATAGGAAAGAGCAACGCGGCCAACAAGGTTTCCTTGTCCATACTGAGGGTGACAAGGATTTCAATCATCTCCCGACCACACCAGAGAGGCTGCGCGAGCTTTTGCTCATCGCCCAGCGTCTGGCAATGGTGATAGGCTTTGGTTAAAGCCTGAGATACGGCAGCCTCCTGGGCAAGACCTTCCACCCAGCGTTCAAGCACAAATTCTTTATTGTCGTTTAGGTGCGCGCCACGAATTGCGACCATTTCACTATCCTGTTTTTCTTATCCTTAAACGGGCAACCATCATGCTTGCCCGGTGGGCGACTCAATCTTTGACAAACAGCGCCATCGACTCCAAGTGCCCTGTATGTGGGAACATGTCCAACATGCCCAACCTAACCAATTGATACCCGCTTTCCAAAAGCACCTGACTGTCACGTGCCAAGGTCGCCGGGTTGCAGGAAACATACACTACCCGCTCAGCTCCAGATTGTGCCACATAAGGCATAACCCCTAAAGCACCAGCACGTGCTGGATCAAGCAAAATTTTGTTGTAGCTTTCACGTCCCCAGACAGTTTCAGCTGCATCCAGTTCCAGATTCGCATGATAGAAACTCGCATTGCCTTGCTGATTACGCATCGCATTGTCTGATGCGCGCTGCACCATCTCTTCCACACCTTCGATACCGACGACGGTTTTTACCTTCGCAGCCAGCGGTAAACTGAAGTTGCCCAGGCCACAGAAAAGATCGAGCACCGCATCGTCTTCTGTTAATGACAGCCAATCCAGCGCCTGCGCAATCATCTTTTCATTGATATCCGCATTGACCTGAATAAAGTCCTGCGGCTCAAAGGCCAGCGTCAGCTCGCCAAGTGTGTAATTGGGCTGCTCACCGAGGACACGCTGTACTGCCTCATCGGCTTGTTGCAGGTAGTAAATCAAGCCGTGTTGTTCTGCAAAGCCTTTCAGCGTTGCCTGATCATCGTCATGCAACGGCTTAATGGCTCGAACCAGAAGCACTCGACCTTGATTGGAGGCCACCAGTTCAATATGACCAATGATACGACGGCCACGAAGACCATCCAGCAAGGTATAAACATCCGGCAATAGCGCATTCAACTCCGCATCAAGCACCGGACAGTCTGTGACGGTCACAATGTCATTGGCGCTGCGTTGACGGAAACCCATTTCAAGCTCGCCACTTTTGCTCACTTTGACACTCAGGCGTGCACGACGACGGTAGCATTTTTCCTTAGAAACCACCGGCGCGTCTTGCTCAAGCTCCGCTGACGCAAATTTCTTCATCAACTGGGACAGCGTTTCCTGCTTAGCTTCAATCTGAGCATTATGGCCCAGGTGCTGGAGATTACAGCCACCGCAAGTACCGTAATGCTGGCAAAATGGTTTGATGCGTTCAGCACTCGGTTTGGTGACTTTGATAAGACGAGCACGTGCAAACTGACGTTTATCTTCCGTAAGCTGCAGCAATACCTCTTCACCCGGTAAAGCGCCAGCAACAAACACCGGCTTTTTGCCGTCAAACGCCACACCATCCCCCTGATGGTCGAGACGGGCGATAGTCATCGCCTTGTGCTTGGTATCAAGAGTCTTTTTCTTCTGTGGCTTAAAAAAACGCGCCATGACATATGTTCCAGCTTTTGCAACCAACCGCACTAACAGTCTGTGCATAGATTCGAATATTGGCGGTCAGACAGTTGTGATAACCTGCTGAATTCTCGCCATCAGCTTTGGTGTAGACTTACTGCGTGAGGTTAAACTATTTAACTCACGGTATGTCTGAAAAATGACGGCAATTCTCCCACAGAATAGACAGCATGACCAAATACGGACTTCGCGCCAGAGTAATCACCCTAACCCTTGCCCCGACGCTTATCATCGGCATATTGCTGAGCGCCTATTTTATCAAAAACCGCTATCAGGAACTGGAGCAGCAACTCGCAGTAGCCGGGCAAGCGATTATCGAACCCTTGGCAATCGCCAGTGAAATCGGCCTTGCCAATGAAAGCCGGGAAAATGTGCGGCGACTGATTGGTCACACGCACCGTCAGCACAGTGAATACATCCGAAGCATTGCAGTGTTCTCCAGCCAGAACGATCTTTTTGTCACCTCCAACTATCACCGCAACCTCGACTTGCTGGCGGTGCCCCGTGGGCAACCCTTACCTGAGCGACTGGAAGTCATCCACCTGAAAGATGCTCTGTTACTCCGCGCGCCCATCCGAGCAATAGCAAGTTTTAACAACCCACTGGTACAGGAGCAGCCAATTGGCTACATCACCATGGAGATGGACCTTTCCACGGTGAAGCTCAAGCAATATCAAGAGATCATCTCCGCTGGCGTGGTGTTGATTCTCGGCCTGATCCTTTCTTGTTTCTTCGCCTATCGCCTGCTGCTTGATGTCGAAATGCCGATCAAACAGATGATAAGCATGATCGACAGAATCCGTCGCGGGCATCTCGATGTTCGGATTGAAGGCAAATTACTCGGTGAGTTAGATACCCTGAAAAACGGGATCAACGCGATGGCGATTTCGCTGTCGGAATATCACCTGGAGATGCAGCAAAGCATCGATCAGGCGACTTCGGATTTACGCGAAACTTTGGAGCAGTTAGAAATCCAGAACGTTGAACTCGATATCGCCAAGAAAAACGCGCAGGAAGCGGCGCGGGTGAAATCAGAGTTCCTTGCCAACATGTCGCATGAGCTCAGAACACCACTGAATGGTGTCATTGGCTTTACCCGTCAGATGCTGAAAACCCAGCTTTCCAGCAGCCAACAGGATTATCTGCAGACCATTGAAAAATCGGCCAACAATCTGCTGACCATCATCAATGACATTCTGGATTTCTCGAAACTGGAAGCCGGTAAACTACTGCTGGAAAACATCCCGTTTGATTTTGAAGATTCACTGGAAGAAGTGATGCGCCTGCTTGCCCCTATGGCGCACGAAAAAGGCCTGGAGCTCAATCTTCGAATCGACCCTCGCATTCCCGCTGGTGTAATTGGCGACCCGCTTCGCATCCAGCAAGTGCTCACTAACCTGATTGGTAACGCCACTAAGTTTACTGAGCGCGGTCATATCAGCGTCAGTGTAGAGCTCAAGCAGCAGCGCGACGAACGCCTTGAACTTCAGTTTGTTATCCGTGATACAGGTATAGGCATTTCTGAGCGTCAGCAATCGCAGCTGTTTCAGGCTTTCCGACAGGCAGATGCCAGCATCAGCCGTCGATATGGTGGTACCGGCCTGGGTCTGGTGATCACCCAGAAACTGGTGCAGCAAATGGGCGGCGATATTGGGTTTTCCAGCCGTTTGCATCAGGGATCAACCTTCTGGTTCACCATGTCCCTTATCCAAACTGATCTGCCGCTGGTGCACCCTATCGACACCGACGCCCTGCAAGGGCAATCACTGATGCTGATTGAACCTGACCATGAAAGCCGTTTGATGATGCGTGAACGTCTGGCGCATTTCGACATCGCATTGAGCGATTTCGCTGAATTGCCTGAAACGTCTGAGCGTGTGTCCTCTGTACTGATTTGTGTTGATGCCGTCGATGTGCCGGAAAGCGATGCGCTGATTGCACAGGCAAAACGCGCAGAAGCCTTCAGTGAGCGCGTCATTTTCTGTTTGCCGACGACAGAGCTTGCGCTGTCAGAAGCCCTGCTCGCTTCCGGTGTAGCGGCTTGCCTCGCCAAGCCGCTGTCTGTGCGAAAACTAATCGAGCAATTGCAGGGTGAACAGCAATCCCTTGCCTTACTGCCGCCAGCGGTTGAAGTGCACACCGACAAAGCGCCACTGACGGTCATGGCAGTGGATGACAACCCAGCCAACCTCAAACTCATCACCGCTTTGTTGAAAGAGCGCGTAACCACTGTGTTTACCGCATCCGATGGTAAAGCCGCTCTCGACTGCGCACAGAAGCAACATTTCGACCTCATCCTGATGGATATCCAAATGCCGGAAATGGACGGTGTGACGGCTTGTCAGGAAATACGCAAAACACCGCTCAATCAACACACGCCTGTGGTAGCTGTGACTGCCCATGCCATGACAGGCGAGCGCGAACGCTTGCTAAACGAAGGGATGGACGACTACCTGACCAAGCCGATTGAAGAGCATATTCTCGAGCAGGTGCTGCACCACTGGACGCATCCGCATAGCGGTGAAGTTCAGCCCAATTCGCCACTGATCACGCCAAATAAGCTGGGCGACACCCTCAGCATTGACTGGTCTTTGGCAATGAAGCAGGCAGCAGGCAAAGAGGATCTCGCCAGAGAAATGCTGCAGATGCTGGTGCGTTCTTTTGATGAGGTCGAAGAGAAAGTCAATCTGGCGCTGAAAGACAGCAAAGCCGACTTGAGCGCTGTGATCCACAAACTCCATGGCAGCTGCGCCTACAGCGGTGTACCAAGGCTCAAAAACCTTTGTCATGAACTGGAAACCCAGCTTAAAAAAGGCGCAACGACCGAAGACATCGAGCCAGAGCTTTTTGAATTGTTAGATGAGATTCAGAACATTCGGGAGCAATCGCCCCATTATCTGGATGAGACTGTCTGACAGAAACGAAAAAGGCGGGGTTTCCCGCCTTTTCTTTACCTGTTGATCCTGCGTCTTATGCCTCGGCGCAGATTTTCGCTAGGGTATCGAGCCTTCTCACTGGCTCATCCACATACGGGTTGTCGGTGTCCCATGCATAGCCCGCCAGAATTGAACATACCATGCGTTTGATTTTCGGATCCGGGCTTGGGTAGAAAATCACATCCTGCAATGTGCCCTTATACCAACCTTCCACGTAGCAGCGGAAAGTATCGACACCGCGCAAAAGTGGTTTCTCGTACTCGTTCAGCCAATCCACTTTTTCACCAGATAGCTGACGACTCAGAGAATTGACGGCAAGTTCAGCAGATTTCATCGCAATGGTCACGCCGGAAGAAAATACCGGGTCAAGAAACTCACCCGCATTACCGAGCAGCGCAAACTTGTCTGTAGCCAGCGTGCTCACATTCGCAGAATAGCCACCAATCATACCCGGCTGGTTGGGATATTCTGCATTCGCGAGTAATTGCGCGAGCCAAGGTTCTTCACTCGCCAGTTGTTTGACAGCCGCTATGTGGTCATCGGGATAATTCGCAAAGAAGTCCGGTTCACCAACAATGCCGAAAGAGCAAGTGCCGTTGCTGAATGGGATCAGCCAATACCAGACATCATGATTATCAGGATGCACAGAGATCAGAATCTTGTCTCTGTCATATTCAGCAGCATCAATGTTGTCGACAATATGGGTAAAAATCGCCTGTCGTGGCGGAAGGCATGACGGACTCTCAAGTTCAAGCAGCCTTGGCAACACACGACCAAAACCGCTCGCATCAAGTATAAAATCCGCCTGAAGCTGATAGGGTTCACCCTGCGCGTCTTTTACATAAAGAACCGGCTTGTCAGCATTCACATCCACCGCTTCAATCTCGTGTTGATAGCGAATGGTCACGCCTTGCCTTTCTGCGTCATCAGCCAGCACTTTGTCGAACACCGCACGTTGAACCTGATAGGTTGTGCCTGCGCCCGGTGAGAACTTGTCAGTAAAATCAAAGCTGATGTAGCGTCCTTCGCGATTGAACGCCGCACCGTTTTTAAACTGAAAACCCGCTTCGTTGACGGCATCCAACATGCCCGCCGCGCGGATAGACTCCATGCAGGCAGGCAGCAGACTTTCACCAATAGAGAATCGGGGGAATGTCGTTTTCTCAAGCACCAGTACATCAATGCCTTTCTGGTTCAGCAGCGCAGCAGCAATTGCCCCGGATGGGCCTGCGCCAATAATTGCTACTTGAGTGGTTTCCAACTTCAAGAAATGGACTCCTTTCAACTTTTCAAAACGGTAACGACATTCGCCGTTAAAGACGGGCTTTCAATGTTAACAGGGTATGCCCCAAGCCGATATTGTCAGTTTGCTCTGCAACCTCAAAACCAGCTTCTTCGACAATCTGCAAAAACTCTTCACAGCGGTAGAAACGGCTATTTCCGTTCGCCAAACACGTAAAGTACAGCGAGGTGGCATTCAAACTGTATGAAGCTGCTTCGTATTTCTGCGCATCCCAGAAAAGCTCCAGAATATAAACCGTTGCATCAGGAGACATTGCCTGACGGACGCGGCGCAAAATACTCAAGATTTCCATTGGCGAGAAACAATCAAGGAACTGACTCATCCACCAAACGTCTGCGCCTTCTGGCAGAGAAAGAGAGTTATCCAGCGCATTGAATGGATGACCTTTAATTCGCCCTTCCAGACCATTTACTTTGGCCTGTTCCAGCGCCATTTCAATTTGCTGGGGCAGATCGATAATGGTGACTTCCACGTCTGCATCGTAATTGCAGCACTGTGTTGCCCATTTACCGGTGTTGCCTCCGATATCGAATAGCTTCTTCGGTTTGGAAGTAAACACTTTTTCAAGCAGCAAAGGGAATGAGCGATCGGAATAGAAGTGATCAAACTGGAACCAGCTTTCCTTGGCTTTGTCCGGCAGGGTTGAGAGGCCTTCATAGATCGAGCTCCACTGGCCCAACTCTTTAAGCCCTGCAGGGCTCCCCGTCTCAATCGACTCTGTCAGATGTGCCATCGCGGCATAACAAACGTCCGCCGTAAAATCCATATTGGCACGGGTCATTCCGTCGTAAAGCAGAAAATGCCCCACATTCGCCAACACATAATTTGGCGATCGCCACGTCACGATATGCGCACTGACGGCCATATCAAGCAACACCTTCACGCCATACTCAGACACACCTGTTTTTCCAGCAATCGCTGCCGCATTCAAACCCTGAGAACCTGCATCGTCCAATGCCGCTAAAACACCGAGATCCCGCAAGGTTCGCGCCGCATGAAAAACAATAGGCGCAAAAGCTAACTTTTGCGCCTCAGTTTTTGCATTCAAAGCGTTATAAGGATCCGCTTGAAATGAATTCACTCTTTAACCTACTACTTAAACGTTTTTACTGGGAAGCTGCCGCCAATACCGCCAGTTTTTTGCGGATATCGACATCTAAATTATTAACCCAGCGGTTGTAATTACGGTGGATTTTACCGCCGCTTTCCATCAGGTTTTCTGATTCCACATAATTGATGGAATAACTTTTATCGTTGTAAGGAATATCGATAACCGCGCGGTGCGAACGCACGAATAATTCGCCACGAATGACGCCTGGGGTGGTTTCAGTCATGATCCATCCACGATCAATACCTGATTCAATGATTGCCTGTTTCACTGACGCAGCGGGGATATTGAAAGCAACCGGAGCATTCACCACTTCTTTAATCGGTTGAACACGATTACAGCCCACCAAAGCAAAACCCATTGCCAACAAAACTAGATATTTTTTAAAGTTCACGACTGACTCCCTATTCGTTTTTAATTCCTTGGTTGCGTGATGTAGCCATTGCGATATGATCGTCTTCTGACTTCCTGCCAAGTGAAGTATTAAACACTGCTCAAGGACTCAATACCTTGATCAGCCACATAATCAAGGATGTTATAGCACCACCGATGAGCAGTATTCAATTTAATATCCAGAGACTTTATGCTTTGTCACCAGGATTAGAAAATCCTGAAAGTTGGACAGCTTGGCAGAAAGCTCAATGTCAGTGGCCTGAAGATGCCACAGCACCTGTAGCCAGTGCCATCCCTGCAATGATGCGACGTCGCATGAGCCCGCTGAGCAAAATTGTGGTGCAGGTAGCGGCAACACTGTCAGCTAACGAGGACATCGCCTATTCGGTCTTTTCTAGCCGTCATGGTGAACTTCAAAGAACCGTCCAGTTGCTTCAGGAAATTCTGGCTGGTGAGCCAGCTTCGCCCACGGCTTTCTCGCAATCCGTACATAATACCGCTGCAGGCTTATTCACTATCGCGACGAAAAAGCCTATCCCAGCCACATCTCTCGCGGGCGGTGCTGACGGATTTCACTATGCCTTGATCGAAGCCTTCATTTACCTCAATCAACACCCAGATAAGAAAGTGTTGGTGGTCGATTTCGACGCGCCACTACCCGATATTTACGCCCAGTTCGAACCCTATACAACGGCACCTTATGCGATTGGAATAATACTCCAAGCCGGTAATCAAATTCAGGTTCAGCGCTCATCATCGGGCTCAGATACAGACATTACATCCTTGCCACAAGCGCTGGAGTTCTATCGTCAGTGGCTGGGTAGAAACGCTGACTTTGAGATGCGAAGTGCCCGTCAGCACTGGTCTTGGCAGGTAGGAGATTTTGAATGTTCCGATTAATCAGCAAATGGTGGCGGGTGTTGGCAACAGGCTTTTGTTTCAGCCTGTTCGGCCTAGGTGGCCTATTCCTGACCTTTATCGTTTGTCCTTTGATGACGTTCAGCGCGAAAAGCGCTAAAGAAAGAGAGCTCCGCGTCCAACGCATCATTCAAAAGACCTTCACCATTTTTTGTCTAACCATGAAATACACCGGTGCGATTAACTACAAAATCACCGGTGGCGATATTCTTCGCGAAGACAGTAACTGCATCATCCTCGCCAACCACCCTAGTTTGATTGACTACGTGTTGATCACTTCCCAGCTCCCACAGTGTGACTGTCTGGTCAAATCCGCTATCTGGCACAACCCTTTTATGAAAGGCATTGTCAAAGCGGCAGGATACATCCCCAACAACAGCCCGGATGACTTGCTCGGGCGCTGCGCTGAACGACTCAGCGACGGCAATGTCCTGCTTATTTTCCCGGAAGGCACCCGAACCACACCAGGTGTTGAATCTTCACTGCAACGCGGCGCATCTCAAATTGCTGTCCGCACCCAGACCGACATCCGCTTGGTGCATATTACTGTTACACCTAGCTTTCTCACGAAAGAGAAAAAGTGGTACCAAGTTCCGGACGTACGCCCCTTTTTTCATGTTGAGGTGAAGGGTAAGATAGCGGCGAGTGAATTTACCGATTCAGATATTGCAGAAGCGACGGCAGCCCGTCGCCTCAATAGACGACTCAAAAGGGAATTATTCCCACACAATAATAAAATTGAACAGCAAACAAACATAGAAGGCTACAGTGGACACATTACACAATGAAATAAAGCAGCTGATCATTGAGGCACTCAATCTCGAAGATCTGACGGTTGAAGATATTGATACCGATGCGCCACTTTTTGGGGAAGGGCTAGGTTTAGATTCCATTGACGCACTTGAGCTTGGACTGGCAATTAAAAAAGCTTACAACGTCGTCATTGATGCCGATGACAGCAATACTCGCGAGCATTTTTCCTCAGTGGCAAATCTAGCGAAGTTCATTTCGGCCAACAAAGCGTAATAGAAAATGACAGAAGTAAATAAAGCAGAAATATTCGAACAAGTTCGTGACGCTCTGGTGGAATTATTTGAGCTGGATCCTGCCGACATTATTCCTGAAGCCAAACTTTACGAAGAGCTTGATCTAGACAGTATTGATGCTGTGGATCTGGTTGTTCATCTGCAAAATACCACCGGCAAGAAAATTAGACCGGAAGAGTTTAAGTCTGTACGCTCTGTACAAGACGTTGTAGATGCCGTTGCAGACTTGCTAGCAGCTTAAAATGAGAAAGTTCAGCGCACTGGCAGGCCTTCTCCTGCTCGCTTATCCCTTGGCGGTTTACGCCGGGATTTCGCACGGAGGAGTTGGCCCTGTTGCGTTGTTGCTTGGCGTGCTGTTCTTGCTTCGGATGACTTCCAGCAAGGTGCTGGGAAATAGCCCACTGAGACATGTCGCGACGACGACAGGAATCATTGGCCTTCTGCTGGTTACTCTCAGCTATGTCTTCAAGCAACATGACTGGTTTCTTTATTATCCTGTCGCAGTCAACGCCACCATGTTTGTCGTCTTCGCCGCCAGCCTCTTCCAGCCAATGAGCATCATCGAACAGGTTGCCCGCCTTCAGGAGCCTGATTTGCCTGCTTCTGGCGTGAAATACACCCGCAACGTCACCAAAGTCTGGTGTCTGTTTTTTCTGGTGAACGGCGCAATCGCCTGGCTAACCTGCCTGATGTCGCTGGAGATCTGGACGTTATATAACGGCTTACTTAGTTATCTCGCTGCCGGCGCACTCTTTGGTATCGAATTTATTGTCAGGAAAAAGGTGCGAGCTTCGTGAATCGTTTTACGCCCTTATCATCCCTCTGTCTGTCAGAACGCGACTCGGATTTGACCGTCGCTCTGGGTGACGTTGGTAGAAAAAACTGGGGTGCATTTACTGATGATGTGGCACAGCTCACCTCAGTATTGAAAGCATCTCCAGCGCAAACGTGGGCGCTGGCTTTTGAAGATAGCTACCTCTTTGCCACCGCCTTTTTTGCCTGTGCTCATGCAGGAAAATCTCTGGTTCTACCGGGGAATTTACAGACAGGCGCTTTAACCGAGCTTTCAATCCATTTCAACGCCATCTTGCATGACAGCCGTGTAGCAGCGCCTGCCGACATCGCATCGGTGTCACTGCCTCTGTCAGACACGCACAGTACGTCTAGTTTAAAACTTGAAGCCTTTGATAGTCTGGCGCTGACACTGTACACATCAGGTTCTAGTGGCGAGCCGAAAGCGATAGAAAAATCACTGTTCCAGATTCAGGAAGAGCTCAACCAGCTTGAAGCGCAATGGGGAGCAGAGCTCGAAGGCACTCATATTCAAAGCACCGTATCGCACCAGCATATTTATGGTTTGCTGTTCCGCCTGCTGTGGCCACTTTCAGCTGGGCGTCCTTTCCAGTACCACGATCTGGTTTACCCTGAACAAGTCGTCGCCAAAGCAGATAAACAGACGGTCTTGATCAGCAGTCCTGCACTCTTGAAACGCATAATTGAACCCTCATCCGGCCAATATCGTGCGATATTTTCTTCCGGCGGGCCTCTTCCTATATCGGCGGCGCATAGCAGCCAGTCTTGCCTCGGCGCCTTACCCATCGAAGTGTATGGCAGCACCGAAACCGGCGGGGTTGGTTTTCGACAGCAATCCACTGAGACCACACCCTGGCATCTGTTCAGTGGCATCTGCGCTCAATTGGATGATGTGGGCTGCCTGCAACTGCTTTCCCCTTACATCGACCCTGAACATTGGTATCAGACTGCAGATTTGTGCGAGCTTTATGACAACCATACCCTCCTGCTGAAAGGTCGTGCTGACCGCGTGGTAAAGATTGAAGAAAAGCGGGTCTCTTTGCCGGAAATCGAACAACGACTCTGCCAAAGCAATTGGATAACGGATGCTGCCAGCATTCTCCACCAGCAGGATGAAAGACAAATCATTGTCGCAGCAGTAGTATTGTCTGCAGAAGGTGAAAAGATGCTGGCTGAAACAGGGGCTGGGAAATTTAAACTGATGTTGAGACAAAGCCTCAGAGAGTGGCTTGAGCCGATTGCCATCCCGCGACAGTGGCGCTTTGTCGACGCCATTCCTCAAAACAGCCAGGGCAAACGTCAACAGCAAGCCATTGAAGCCTTGTTGAACCGGACGCAGTAACAGCACAGCTACAACGCTTACAGGAAAAACATGCAACGCAAACCCACATTACTCAACGCAGAAACCGAAGCCAACAGCGTGATCCTCACACTGAAGGTTGATAGTGGTCTGGAAGATTTCAAAGGCCACTTCCCAACGTTTCCGATTCTGCCCGGCGTCACCCAAATCGATTTAGCCATACGCTACGCCGAAGAGTATCTGTCACTTGATGGTCAGTTTGGTGGCATGGAGGTGATTAAGTTTCAAGACCCTATCCTGCCGGAAGCCGTCGTAACCCTGACGCTGACGTGGGATCCGGAGAAACGAAAGCTCTACTTCAGCTACCAATCCAACGATAGAGCCCATTCTTCAGGTCGCGTTTTAATCAGCGAGGCGAAATGAGCCATTACTCACCTTGCTTTCTCATTCCCTGCTACAACCACGGTGCCGCCATTGGTGCTGTGGTCGATGCGCTAAAAGCGTTTGAACTGCCGATTGTTATTGTGGATGACGGCAGTGAAGAGCCCACCAAAACGGTGCTGGATACGCTCTCACAGCAGGATGACGTGACGCTTCACCGCCTGGAAGAAAACCAAGGCAAAGGCGGCGCAGTGATGGCAGGCTTGAAGCAGGCGCAAATACTGGGCTTCACCCATGCACTTCAAATCGACGCTGACGGACAACATGATCTCACCGCGGTACCCGCGCTAATTGAAGAATCTCAAACGCATCCAGACTCCCTGATTTCTGGCAAACCTATCTACGATGAATCCGTACCCAAATCCCGATTGTACGGACGTTATATCACCCACTTCTGGGTGACGCTGGAAACCCTATCGACCACCATCAAAGATTCCATGTGTGGATTCAGAGCCTACCCGCTTGCCCAGACACTCAAAGTGATTGAAGCGTCTTCACCTGGCAAACGAATGGACTTTGACATCGAAATCATGGTGCGCCTCTACTGGGATGGCTGCGATATTCGGTATATCGACACCAAAGTGATTTATCCCGAAGACGGCTTGTCGCACTTTGATGCGTTTAAAGACAACGTTCGCATCAGCAAAATGCACAGCCTGCTGTTCTTTTCCATGTTGCCAAAAATCCCCCGATTGCTGGCAATGAAACGGAGGAACAGCCAGCACTGGTCCGCCAGAAAAGAACGCGGCACCATTCTGGGCATCAAATTACTTCTGGCCACATACAGCCTGTTGGGCAGAAAAGCTTTCAGCCTGATGCTGAAACCTGTGATGTATTACTACTGGTTAACAGGCAAAGTCGCGCGGGAAGCCTCTGAAGATTACCTGCAAAGAGTTGCCACCTATACCGGTGAAAAGCCACTAAGCAGTTACCACCACCTGCTCTCTTTTGGCGAAACCATGCTGGATAAACTCGCGGCCTGGAAAGGGGACTTTGACGTTTCCAATCTCACCATTACCGGCGGTGAACACTTTCATCACCTGGTGGAAGACAAGCGCGGCGCAGTGCTGATCGGTTCCCACCTTGGCAATATCGAGCTTTGTCGCGCCCTCAGTCGTCGTCACTCAGGCGTCAAAATCAACGCGCTGGTGTTTACTGAGCATGCTGAGCAGTTCAATTCAGTGATGGACGAAGTGAACACTGACGCTTCGGTTAACCTGATGTCGGTATCGAACCTTGGCCCTGAAACTGCCATCATGCTCCAGCAAAAAATTGATGATGGCGAATGGGTGGTCATTGTCGGCGACAGAACGTCGGTGACCCGCGAAGGGCGCGTGGTCATGGCAGATTTTCTTGGCGAGCCTGCGCCTTTCCCGCAAGGGCCTTTCGTGCTTGCGTCGGTGCTGAAAGCCCCTGTTCTTTTGTTGTTTGGCCTTCGTGATGAGCACAGCCAAACACCGCACTTCAATGTGCACTTTGAACCTTTTTACGACCCAATTCGACTGCCCCGCGGAAAGCGTGAAGAAGCGCTTCAGGAAGTGGTCGAGCAATACGCAAAGCGCCTTGAGCATTACACCCTTAAAGCCCCTTTGCAGTGGTATAACTTTTTTAAATTCTGGCAGTTAACGAGCAGCAACAATGACAAGTCACACGGATAACACCATCGTTTTCGGCGAAGCGCCCCTCACTATTGAGTCTGTTGTCGCGATTGCCAATGGCAGCCGCGCCGCGTTGAATCCTTCCGAGGAATTTACGGCGCGAATTGACCGAGGCTCACGATTCCTTGAACGCCTGTTGAAAGAAGAAGGCGTGATTTATGGCGTGACCACAGGCTATGGCGACTCTTGCACCGTGGCAATCCCGCCAGCGCTCGTTAACGAACTGCCGCTGCACCTGACCCGTTTCCATGGATGTGGTTTGGGCGAAAACCTCGATCACGTACAAAGCCGTGCAGTACTGGCAACCCGTCTCAACTCGCTGACTCAAGGCGTGTCGGGCGTGACGATGGAGCTGCTGAGTCAGTTGGTCACCTTGATTAATCACGACATTTCCCCGCGCATTCCGCAGGAAGGCTCCGTCGGCGCCAGCGGTGATTTGACCCCACTGTCCTATGTTGCTGCCGCCCTGATTGGCGAACGTGAGGTTATTTACAAAGGCGAACTTCGACCGACGGCAGAAGTCTTTGCCGAGTTAGGTATCGAACCTATCACGCTGAAACCCAAAGAAGGTTTGGCGCTGATGAACGGCACGTCCGTAATGACCGCTCTGGCCTGTCTTGCTTACAAACGTGCAGAATATCTGGCTCAACTTTCTACCCGTATCACCGCCATGGTGTCGCTGGCAATGCATGGCAACGACTTCCATTTTGACGAAGCCTTGTTTGCCGTTAAACCTCACCCTGGTCAGCAGCAAATTGCTAAATGGCTGCGTGACGATTTGCAGGCAGATAAACCGCCTCGCAACAGCGACCGACTGCAAGATCGCTACTCGCTGCGCTGTGCGCCTCACGTGATTGGTGTGCTGCAGGACACCCTGCCTTGGGCGCGTCAGATGATCGAAAACGAACTCAACAGTGCCAACGACAACCCAATTATCGATGGTGACAACGAGCGCGTGTTGCATGGCGGTCACTTTTACGGCGGCCATATTGCTATGGTGATGGACTCGCTGAAAACCGCTATTGCCAACATTGCTGACCTGCTTGATCGCCAGATGGCACAGCTGATGGACTATAAGTTCAACAACGGCCTGCCGTTTAACCTCACTGGTGCTGAAGGCGATCGCAAGCCCATTAACCACGGTTTCAAAGCGGTACAAATCGGTATCTCTGCCTGGACGGCAGAAGCGTTGAAACACACCATGCCTGCGAGTGTCTTTTCGCGCTCGACCGAATGTCATAACCAGGACAAGGTCAGCATGGGCACCATCGCATCCCGTGATTGTCTGCGCGTGTTGCAGCTGACCGAACAAGTTACCGCAGCCAGCCTGTTGGCTGCCACGCAAGCACTGGAAATTCGCCGTAAGCATGGCGAACTGGATTTGAATCATTTCAGCCCAGCACTTCGCACCATGACAAAACACGTGTTGGATGAGTTTGAGATGGTGATTGAAGACCGCCCACTTGAGCAAGATCTTCGCCGTTTCGTTGATAACATTCAGCGGCAGGCTTGGGAGCTTTATTAATGACTGAGCGCACACTTAACGCCGAAGTGGTTATCATGACATCCTTTCAGGATGCCGACCCGATGGGCGTTATCTATCACGGCAATTACTTCCGCTACTTTGAGGAAGCCCGCCGCGTGATGATGGAAAAGATTGATTATGGCTACCTGGCCATGAGTGCCTCGGGCTACATGTGGCCGATCATCGACACTGCCGTGCGCTACGTAAAACCTATCCAGTTCAATCAGGAAATTCGTGTCACTGCGACATTGACCGAGTACGAAAACCGTCTCCGCACTGACTACGTCATTTACGATGCGGAAAGTGGCAAACGCCTGACCAAAGGGCATACCACTCAGGTGGCAGTGTCTATCGCTGAACAGGAGATGTGTTTTGTCTCGCCTAAAGCTCTGACAGACCGACTGGAGGCATACTTCAATGCTGCGTAAGCTTGTCACTGCGCTGTTGACCTTCAGCCTGATGATATCGAGCCCCCTGACTTGGGCATTTGGACTTTCTGATCTGCAAAACACGCTGGAAAAGTCAGCCGTGATCAGCGGTGACTTCGAGCAAACCAAAGATATCGCGATGCTTAGCAAGCCTTTGGTATCAAACGGCAACTTCGTCTTGAGTGAAAAAGAGGGGCTGCTTTGGCTTCAGGCCACACCGTTTCCCGTCACCCTGATTTTGTCTGATCAAACACTTCGCCAGAAAATGCCAGGGCAACCGCAGCAGGTCATCCATGCCAAAGATAACCCGATGGCGTTTTACTTCAGCGACCTTTTCCTTGGTCTGTTCCATGCGGATGCAGATGTCCTGAACCAACAATTTAGCTATGAGCTGGATGGCAGCCCTGAAGCGTGGACACTTGTTCTGACCCCAACCGAGGCGCCACTGACAAAAGTCTTCAGTCAAATCACTTTATCAGGCGGTCACAACATTGATGTCCTGACGATGGAAGAGCTCCGCGGTGACAAAACCACAGTGACTTTCAGCAATATCCAACACGCATCAGCGCTGACTGACGAGGAGCGCCGTGCGTTCAACGACTAAAGCCATACTATGGCTGATTGCCCTGTTTCTTCTCGCAACCACCGCGATACTGCGCCACCCAAGCGGCGCAGCGATGCTCGACACCAACATCCTTAACCTGCTTCCTGAAAACCAGCAAGATCCCCTGGCTCAGAAAGCCTTTGATGAGGTGGCTGGCAGCATGGAAGATCAGGTACTGTTCCTTGTCTCCGCCGACACTCAAGAACAGGCCCTAAAAGCCGCCCGCGCTTTTGAAGCAGAACTTCAAACACTGCCACTTTTCAGCAAAATAAATGGCAAATTGTCTGATGAAGAGCAATCAGCCTGGGTCAGCACCTATGCGCCTTACCGATACCAATTGCTGACTCAGGAACAACGCGAGATCCTCAAGCACTCGCCTGCCATCCAGACCGCCAAGGTCATCCAACAGGTATACAACCCTTTTTCCGGGGTGACTGGCGCTGAACTTTCAGGCGACCCCTTTTTGCTGTTCCGCGATTACCTGCAAACAATGAACAAGCAAAACCAGCGCTTTTCCATCACAGAAGGTTATCTGACCACAGAGCAAGACGGCACATTTTATATTCTGCTCCGCGGCACGCTTTCCGGCTCAGCCTATGCCATGCAAACCCAACAACAGCTGGCAGAGCTCGCCCAATTAGAGGATGCCAATGCCGCGCAGTTTGATGCTCAAATCTTCCATACCGGCGTGGTGTTTTATGCGGCTTTTGGGACTGACAGCGCTAAATCTGAAATCAGCACCATCGGCGTTGGCTCTCTGCTCGGCATCCTGCTTTTGGTGCTTTGTGTCTACCGCAGTCTTTTACCTGTCAGCCTGACCTTACTGTCGATTGGTACTGGCGTCGTGACGGCTTTTTCCGTCTGTCTTCTGGTGTTTGGACAAATTCACCTGTTCAGTCTTGTCATTGGCGCCAGCCTGATTGGTGTCTCGATAGACTATGCCTTCCACTACCTGACCGACCGCCTCGCGTCCGGCGCATCTTGGCGCTCAGAAGAGGGACTAAAACGCGTTTTCATTCCCATCACCTTTGGCCTGATTTCCACGCTGATTGCTTATCTCAGCATGTTAGTTGCCCCTTTCCCGGGGTTGCAGCAACTTGCATTGTTTTCTGCAGCAGGCCTGATTGGCGCTTACCTGAGTGTGATTTTTTGGTATCCGCTTTTGGCGAAACGTCCAGCCAGATACCAGACACTGCCTCTCGCAAATTCAAGTAAGGGCTACCTGATGCTATGGCAGCGCCCATTAGTGCGAATGGTCATGCCTGTTACTGCCTTGCTGGTCACTCTGATTGGCTTTTTTAACGCAGACTACGACGACAATATCCGCCAACTGCAATCCCTGCCACCGTCCTTGCAGGAGCAGGAATCGGTCATCAAGTCAGTAACTGGCCTCAGCAGCTCCCAGCCGATGCTGCTGGTCAAAGGAAGCAGCGGGCAAAAAGTGCTAGAGCATGCTCATGCGCTCGCGCCGGCACTTGAAAAGCTTCGACGTGAAAACGTCCTCTCCGGCTATCAAAACCCCGCGGACTTGGTAGCACCGGCATCGGTACAGCGAGAGAACTTTGGTCTTGTTCAATCTCTTTATCAGTCAGAAGGTGAAAAGCTCGCTGCACAAATTGGCTTGGCGACGCCGCCACAACTCCCGGGCGACATTGATATTCTGACACCCGCGAAAATGCTTAACGCTCCAAGCAGTGAGCTGTTCTCATCGCTGTGGCTGCAGCCTGCTGAAGGGCAATATGCCGCCATTGTGATGCTGCAAAACGCAACTGACATGACCGCCATCAAACAAGCGATAGCACCTTTCCCAGAGGTGAGTGTGCTTAACAAAGCTGAAGAAGTTTCCAGCCTGTTTGGTCAGTACAGACTGCGTATTTCCATGTTGATGGGCATCGCCTGTCTGGCGATTTTGGGCGTGCTCTGCGTGCGGTTCGGCCCTCGCCGTGCGGTTCGCATTCTTACCCCGCCGTTGCTCGCGGCCGGTGTAGCCTTGACCGCAGGCGCTATCAGTCCAGTTCCTATGAATTTGTTCAACCTGCTGGCACTGTTTCTCGTGCTGGGAATTGGTATCGACTACACCCTGTTTTTCGCCGAGCACAACGACAGTTATCGCGCCTTGGTCGCCAATACCCTTGCCGCCCTCACGACCATACTCTCTTTTGGCTTGCTGTCTCTCAGCCAAACCGAAGCGATTCACAGTTTCGGTATTACTGTACTGGTGGGTATTGTTGTCGCCTGGCTACTCGCACCATTGGCCATCCAACAGCCAGAAAAGGAGCTTCATCAATGATTCGTTTTGTACTCTGTTTGGCTTTTTCTCTGCTGCTTTCTGCTTGCGCGGCAGTGCCCAATAGCAACCATGTTGAAATCGCACCCGATAAGTTTGTCGCCTTACCCGCCCCTTCAGAGTTTGAAAGCACCGTCAGTGTGAACCAGCTGATTACCGCAAAGTGGAGTGACAGTACGCAGGTGCTGCCTGTGCATCTTGAAATCACCGAATCAGACGTCGTTTTAGTGGGATTCTCCAGTTGGGGAACCCGACTACTGACACTCAATTACGATGGACAGACTCTGGAAACCGACAACCTCACGGGTCTGGGGGCCGTGTTGCCTGATGGAAAACAGGTGCTCTTGAACCTGATGCTGACCTTATGGCCTACCACTTCGTGGCAACAACATCTTTCACCGATTGGATGGCAACTGGTTGATGATGCTACAAGCCGAACCCTGCTCGATGAGAACGGCGAAACCGTGGCGAAAATACAGTATGATGAGCCCAAGGTTGCAGGAGGAGTTCCTGCCGATATCCAGTTTGAGCAAGTGCGCCAGCACTACCAAATCCAGATTCAAACCCTCGAATAACGGAAGAACAGATCGCAATGACCGACGCAGACACACAGACAACTCCGGTTTATATCCATGCTTGCGGGTCGCACTCCGCACTGGGTGTGCGCTCTGAAGATATCCACCGAAATCTGCAAAGCGACAAGAGTGACGGCATCGAAGCCGAACGTTTCACTCTTAATGATGGCAAGGAAGTAATCGTGGGGCGCGTCCTGGAAGACCTTCCAGAAATCCCTGCGCAATTCCAACATCAACAGACACGAAACAACCGCCTGGCTCTGTCTGCCCTTCTGCAAATTCAGGACGCCGTTAAAAACGCCATTGATAAATACGGTGAGGGTCGCATTGCCGTTATTGTCGGTTCCAGCACCTCAGGTATTTCTAACGGTGAAATCGCCCTTAGCGAGCAATTGCTAACCGGCAAGCTGCCAGAGAATTATCACTACTACCAGCAAGAGCTGAGCAATCTTTCTGATTTTATCAGTGACTATTTTGGCCTCTCGGGTCCAAGCTATGTGGTTTCCACCGCTTGCTCATCGAGTGGAAAAGTGTTCCTTTCTGCTAAAAGACTGCTGCAATCAGGTATGGCTGACGCCGTGATAGTCGGTGGTGCTGACACCCTTTGTCGTTTAACACTGAACGGTTTTCATGGCTTGGAATCTGTCTCTTCCGGCCTGTGCCGCCCGTTTGGCGAAGGGCGCGACGGTATCAATATTGGTGAAGCCGCCGCGTTTATGCTGCTTTCTCTCGAGCGCCCGGAAGAAGCTGAACCTATAGCATTGCTTGGCGCAGGTGACAGCTCTGATGCCCACCATATCTCAGCTCCAGAGCCGGAAGGTCGCGGCGCAGAAGAGGCCATGATGAAAGCATTGGCAGATGCCGGACTGTCGCCAGACAAGATTGGTTACGTCAATGCACACGGCACCGCCACACCTCTCAACGATGCGATGGAGTCCAAAGCCATCAACCGTGTATTGGGTAATAATGTCCCGGTTAGCTCAACCAAGCCGCTGACAGGTCATACACTTGGGGCTGCCAGTGCGATAGAGGCTGCCATTTGCTGGCACATTCTTCGCCACGATCTCACGCTCCCCATCCCTGATGCACAAGCAGGTCGCGACCCAGAGATCGCGCCAATTCGTCTGGTAACAGCAAATGACAGACTGGGAAAACACGCTATTTTGAGCAACTCGTTTGCCTTTGGCGGGAACAACGTATCGCTAATTTTTGGAAAACTATGAGTTCGCAACCACAACTTCACCAGCTGCTGCCTCACGAGGCACCCATGATCCTTCTCGATACGCTGATTGATGTCGGTGATTTGCATGTGCACTGTCAGGTAACATCCAGTGAGAGCAGTTTGTTTTTCGACAAAAACATGAATGGTATTCCGGGCTGGGTGGGCATTGAGTTCATGGCTCAGTCTGTTGCCGCGTGGTCGGGTTATCAGGCGAGCAAAGACAATAAAGCACCACCTATCGGATTTTTGCTGGGCAGCCGCCGTTACAAATGCGACACCCCCAGCTTTCCTGCCGGTGCGCTTTTAGATGTGCGTGCTAACCACGTGATGGAAAGCAATGGTATGGCCGTGTTTGCCTGCACCATTGAACATGAAGGTGAGGAACTCGCATCGGCCCAGCTCAATGCGTATGTGCCTTCAGAAGAAAAGTTACAGCAAATGTTAAAAGGAACGTCCCAATGAGTCGTGATGTATTGGTTACTGGCGCAAGCAAAGGCATTGGCCGAGCTATCGCCATTCAACTTGCCAAAGACGGTTTCAATATCGTGATCCACTATGGTCGCGACAAAGCGGGCGCTGAAGCGACGCTGGCAA
The DNA here is from genome assembly GCF_947387585.1 of Grimontia sp. SpTr1. Taxonomy (NCBI): domain Bacteria; kingdom Pseudomonadati; phylum Pseudomonadota; class Gammaproteobacteria; order Vibrionales; family Vibrionaceae; genus Grimontia; species Grimontia sp. SpTr1. The sequence goes on along the minus strand of NZ_CANDOD010000020.1, from coordinate 47,894 downwards.
ACATCACCGAGCTGGGTGGTTCTGGTCGTTTAATCTCTTTTGACATTGCCAACCGCGAACAATGCCGTCTTGAACTTGAGGCGGATATGGCAACCCATGGTGGATACTATGGCGTTGTGAACAATGCAGGTGTGACAGCAGACACCGCCTTCCCGGCCATGACAGAAGGTGAGTGGGATGGCGTGGTTCATACCAACCTTGATGGTTTCTATAACGTGCTGCACCCTTGTGTGATGCCAATGATTCAGTGCCGCCGCGGCGGACGCATCGTGACCATGGCATCGGTTTCTGGTCTGATGGGTAACCGCGGACAAACTAATTACAGTGCTGCCAAAGCCGGTATTATTGGTGCTACCAAGGCACTGGCTCTGGAACTTGCAAAGCGCAAGATCACCGTAAACTGTGTAGCACCAGGCCTTATCGACACCGGTATGGTCGACGAACACGTGAAAGAACATGCCCTTCCTCAGGTGCCACTGCGCCGAATGGGCAAACCTGAAGAAGTGGCAGGCCTGGTCAGCTATCTGATGTCAGATTCCGCCAGCTACGTCACCCGACAGGTAATCTCAGTCAATGGAGGACTGATATGAATCGCAGAGTTGTTATCACTGGTATGTCCGGTGTTACTGCATTCGGTAACGACTGGCAAAGTGTCCAGCCAAAGCTTGCGGCGATGCAAAATGCCGTTCGCTACATGCCTGACTACGAGCAATATGATGGCCTGAACACCAAACTGGCCGCGCCAGTGGAAGGATTCAGTGTGCCAAAACACTATCCACGCAAGAAAGTACGTGGCATGGGGCGAGTTTCCCAACTCTCCACAGTGGCAACAGAAAATGCCCTCGAACAAAGTGGCCTGATTGGCAATGAGGTGCTGACCAACGGACAGACAGGTATTGCCTACGGCTCCTCCACAGGCAGTACACCAGCGATTGGTGCGTTCGGTGTGATGTTGAATGACAAGAGCACCCGCGCCATTACCGCGACAACCTACGTGCAAATGATGCCTCACACGACCGCAGTGAATGTGGGTCTGTTCTTTGGCCTCAAAGGCCGAGTGATCCCGACCAGCAGCGCCTGCACATCAGGCAGTCAGGCGATTGGCTACGCCTATGAAGCCATTAAGCACGGCTACCAGACCGTGATGGTGGCTGGCGGTGCGGAAGAGCTTTGCCCAACTGAATCAGCCGTTTTCGACACCCTGTTTGCCACCAGCCTGAAAAACGACGAACCGGAAAAAACACCGCGCCCGTATGACACAGAGCGCGATGGCCTGGTGATTGGTGAAGGCGCAGGCACACTGGTGCTGGAAGAATATGAGCATGCAGTTAACCGTGGCGCCAACATCATTGCCGAAATCGTTGGCTTTGCCAGCAATTGCGATGCCGCACACGTCACCCAGCCTACCAAGGAAACCATGCAGATTTGCATGGAGATGGCGCTGCGTGATGCCAATCTGGCACCGGAAAAAATCGGCTATGTTTCCGCGCACGGTACAGCCACTGAAAAAGGGGATATCGCAGAGAGCAACGCCACCGCGAATATCTTTGGCAACCAGACGCCTATCAGCTCACTGAAAAGCTATTTTGGCCACACTCTTGGTGCTTGTGGTGCCATTGAAGCCTGGCTGAGCCTTGAGATGATGAACAGTGGCTGGTTCAGCCCTACTCTCAACCTCGACAACATCGACCCAGCTTGTGGCGAACTGGACTATATCCGCGGCGAAGGGCGCCACATCGACTGTGAATACATCATGAGCAATAACTTTGCCTTTGGTGGTATCAATACGTCGATTATCTTCAAGCGTGTCTGATGATTGATAGCAAAACGCCCGCATCTGCGGGCGTTTTTGTTTTTGTGGTCGGCATTGAAGAAAGAAGCTAGTCGGTTTCTAACAACACGGTCGCTACGGCATAGCGTTTCTCATCAGCGATGGTGAGGAAAATATTCTCCACGCCACGCTCGTCGGCAAGCTTTCGCGCTACACCGGAGAAATCCACCACAGGCTTTCCAAGCTCATCGTTCGTCACTTCAAAGTCATGGAACGTCACACCACAAGCGATCCCCGTACCCAGCGCTTTTGAAGCCGCTTCTTTCACTGCGAAGCGCTTGGCAAGAAAGCGGGCCGGGAAGTTAGAGCTGGAATAGGTTTCCAACTCGTTTTCTGTCAGCACACGTTTAGCAAACGCATCTCCGGTGCGCGCGATGATTTTCTCAAGGCGCTCAATTTCTACGATGTCAGTGCCAAGGCCAACCACAGCCATTAGCGGCGCGCTTCCAGCATCAGCGCTTTCATGTCTGCAACTGCTTTTGGCAGGCCTTCAAATACTGCGCGGCCCACAATCGCGTGACCGATGTTCAGCTCGTAAATCTCTGGAATCGCCGCAATAGGCTTCACGTTGTGGTACGTCAGGCCGTGACCAGCGTTTACCTTGATACCCAGATCGTCTGCGTAGCTTGCTCCCGCTGCGATTTTCTTCAGCTCTGCCTGCATGTCTTCTTCAGTCGTCGCTTCTGCATAATGGCCTGTGTGCAGCTCAATAAAAGGAGCACCACAGGCTTTTGCTGCGTCGATTTGCGCGCGGTCTGCATCGATGAATAGCGACACTTTAATACCCGCTGCAGTCAGCGTTTCCGTTGCAGCTTTCACTTTATCAAGCTGGCCAGCGACGTCTAAACCGCCTTCGGTGGTCAGCTCTTCACGCTTTTCAGGGACCAGACACACGTAAGCCGGCTTCACTTCCAACGCGATGTTGACCATCTCATCAGTCACTGCCATTTCCAGGTTCATGCGGGTCTGGATGGTGTCTTTCAGAATATGAACGTCGCGGTCTTTAATGTGGCGACGGTCTTCACGCAAGTGAACGGTAATACCATCCGCGCCCGCACGCTCTGCAATATCTGCAGCGTGGACAGGATCAGGGTATTGGGTGCCACGTGCATTACGAACGGTCGCGACGTGGTCAATATTGACGCCCAGATAAATGGTACTCATTGCGTTAATTTCCTTGTTCTTAACATAAAAAGCTCACGGCTTTTGAGCGGTTTGGAGCCAAGATAAGGCTTGAGGGCCAAGCGTGTAAAGCGCTTCGCCGCTTTTAGCTGTTCTGCCGTTGAGAATTGTCTTGTTGCCAGCGCTTCTAAGTCGCTGCCCGTAAAAGTGAGGTTATTGCTTTTCATCAGCGAGGCGACAAAACCTTGCTGCTCCCGGAAGATATACGTCATCGATGCATCGACTGGCTCACCGCTACCCGCGCAATGCAGGAAATCGACCCCGTATCCAAGCGAGTCCAACAAGGCGAGTTCGAAGCGTCGTAGCGCCGGTTCAGGATTGCTGTGCTGAGCTAGGTCAGTCAGCGCATTGACGTAATCAAAGAAAAGTTGATGGTACGCGGTTTCAGGCTCCACAACCCGGCTTAAGATCTCATTGAGATAAAACCCCGAAAACAGGGCATTGCCTGAAAGCGGGATCGCAAGCCCCATGGCTTCAGCATGACGCAAGGTATGCATTTCGCCGCGGCCGGACCATTTCATCAAGAGAGGAGTAAAAGGCTGGAGCGCCCCTTTTAAGGGAGAGCGTTTACCACGGGCGCCTTTCGCCATCAAACTGACGCGCCCGTGATTTTCGCTGAAAACATCCAGAATCAGGCTGGTCTCACTGTAGGGTCGTGAGTGCAGAACAAAGCAGCGCTGCAAGCCTTCCATATTGCTCCTGAATGTCTCAGCCAATAATGCTGTTAAAGGTCGTCGATGTAGCCGAGGCTGCGTAGTGCGCGCTCGTCATCAGCCCAACCGGATTTCACTTTTACCCAAAGCTCAAGGTAGACCTTGCGCTCGAAAAGATCTTCCATGTCGAGACGGGCTTCACGGCCGATGGTTTTGATTTTGTCGCCACCCTTGCCGATCACCATACGCTTCTGGCCGTTACGCTCAACCAAGATCAGGCCATTGATTTCAAAGCCATCCGTGTCTGGGTTGTAATCAAAGCGCTCGATTTCCACGGTGACTGAGTATGGCAGTTCATCGCCAGTGAAACGCATCAGCTTTTCACGGATGATTTCAGACGCCATAAAGCGCTGAGAACGGTCTGTGACGTACTCTTCCGGGAAGTACCACTCGCCTTCCGGCAGGTGATTACGAACCAGTTTCTCGACCACATCAATGTTGGTGCCGTGTTTCGCTGAAACAGGAACCACGTCGATGAAGTCCATTTTCTCGCTGACTTCCTGAAGGTGCGGGAACAACTCGCCCTTTTCCTTCACGTTATCGACTTTGTTGATCAGCAGTACGGTTGGCAGCTCAGCTTTCTTGAGCTTGTTCAGTACCATCTCATCATCTTGCGTCCACTGTGTGCCGTCGACCAGAAACAGTACCAGCTCAACGTCAGTCAGGGAGCTTGAAGCCGCACGGTTCATCAAACGGTTGATCGTGCGCTTTTCTTCAATGTGCAGTCCCGGTGTATCCACATATACCGCCTGATAACCATCACGGGTATCAACCCCCATGATACGGTGGCGGGTGGTTTGCGGTTTACGCGAGGTAATAGACAGCTTCTGCCCAACCAGACGGTTGAGAAGTGTCGATTTGCCCACATTTGGGCGGCCTACGATGGCAATAAAGCCACAGTGGTGCGTTTCGTGCGTGTCTGTCATGAGTCCAGCTTTTGCAATGCCAGTTCTGCAGCCGCTTGCTCAGCCTTGCGACGACTGCTGCCTTTACCTACGACAGGTCGATCCAGACCTGCTACTTCACATTCCACCGTAAATTGCTGGTTATGCGCTTCGCCTTGTACCTTAGTCACATTATAGGCAGGCAGCGGCTTACGACGCCCTTGCAGGAATTCCTGCAAACGTGTTTTCGGATCTTTCTGGTTCGCGCCTGGCTGGATAGTTTCCAGACGTTGTTTATACCAGCTCAATACAATTCCACGTACCGTTTCCAGATCGCTGTCGAGGTAGATAGCGCCGATGATCGCCTCAACGGCATCTGCCAGGATAGAGTCGCGGCGGAAACCGCCACTTTTCAGCTCACCCGGCCCCAGTTGCAGTACATCGCCCAGTTCGAACTCGCGGCCCAGTTCAGCCAGCGTGTTACCACGAACCAAGGTTGCACGCATGCGGCTCATATCACCTTCATCAACGTTCGGGAAACGATGGTAGAGGTCGTCAGCAACAACGAAACTCAAAATAGAATCGCCCAGAAACTCCAAGCGCTCATTGTGATTTCCACTGGCGCTTCGGTGTGTCAGGGCGAGACTGAGAAGCGCCGCATCACTAAATTCATAGCCGATGCGACGCTGTAATTTATTTATAGGTGTTGTCATGTCGTTCCAAGTTAATCAATGCCGCCGATGCGATTGAAACGCACCCCGACAGGTACCCAAGACGGCAGGAAACTGTCGCCTTGTTCATCAAATTCAAAACTGATCCAGATACCGACTGCTTTACCTACCAGATTAGCTTCAGGTACAAAGCCCCAGAAGCGGCTGTCTTTACTGTTGTCGCGGTTGTCACCCATTACGAAGTACTCGCCTTCCGGCACCACCCACTCACCCAGACCCGGTGTTGGGTAATACTGACCTGCTTGATTCGGCATATATGGGTTCACCAGAATCTGGTGAGGCTCAACGCCCAACTCTTCCTGCGCCTGAATCAGGTTCGCGCCGCGCTGAACGAACTCACTCTTGTGAACATCATCCACTGGCACCAATTCACAGGTCGATTCACCTTTCTTCTGGATGCACAGGCGTTTGTCTTCGCTGTAGCGAACCGTATCACCCGGGACACCAATCACGCGCTTGATAAAGTCGATGTTTGGCTGTGGTGGGTACTTGAACACCACCACGTCACCGCGCTCTGGCTTCCCGGTTTCGACCAATTGATGACGGAATACCGGGTCTTTCAGGCCGTAAGCGAACTTCTCCACCAAGATAAAGTCGCCCACCAACAGTGTCGGCATCATAGAACCAGATGGGATCTGGAACGGCTCGTAAATAAACGAACGCAGCACCAGAACAAGGCCAATAACAGGGAACACGGAAGCTGAGGTTTCTACCCAGCTTGGCTGAGGTGCAACTTGTGCAACCTGCTCTTCACTTAACTCACCACCGTCCACATTGAGCGCTTCAGCCGCTTTTTGCTGGCGTCGCGGCGCCCATTTGAACTTATCTAGTGCCCAGATAATCCCAGTAAACAGGGTGACAAGCACCAGAATCAGTGAGAAAGTATTAGCCATCGTGTTCCCCTAAACCTTTAATCCCTTTTTATTACTTATCTTTGCCTACGTGCAGAATCGCCAGGAACGCTTCTTGAGGCAGTTCGACGTTACCGATCTGCTTCATACGTTTCTTACCTTCTTTTTGCTTCTGCAGTAGTTTCTTCTTACGGCTTACGTCACCACCGTAACACTTCGCGGTGACGTTTTTACGAAGCTGTTTCACGGTCGAGCGCGCAATAATGTGGTTACCGATTGCTGCCTGAATCGCGATGTCGAACTGCTGACGAGGGATGAATTCTTTCATCTTCTCAACCAGATCACGGCCACGGGATTGCGCCTGATCTTTGTGAGTGATGATAGCCAATGCATCCACGTTGTCGCCGTTCAGCAATACGTCAACACGCACCATGTTCGATGCTTCATAACGCTGGAAGTTGTAATCCAGAGAAGCATAACCACGAGACGTCGATTTCAGACGGTCGAAGAAGTCCAGAACCACTTCTGCCATTGGAATATCGTAAGTCAGGGCGACTTGGTTACCGTGGTAAACCATGTCAACTTGAACGCCACGCTTCTCGACACACAAGGTGATAACGTTACCCAGGTACTCTGAAGGTACCAGGATATTACAGCGCGCAATTGGCTCACCCATCACTTCGATATCGTTAACCGCTGGCAATTTCGCAGGGCTATCAACGTATAGGGTGTCACCGTTGGTCTTCTTCACTTCGTACACTACGGTTGGTGCCGTGGTGATCAGATCCAGGTTGTATTCACGCTCCAGACGCTCCTGGATGATTTCCATGTGCAGCATCCCAAGGAAACCACAACGGAAACCAAAGCCCAGTGCTGCTGAGTTTTCTGGCTCGTAGAACAGTGACGCATCGTTCAGGCTCAGTTTGCCCAGTGCATCACGGAAGTTTTCGTAGTCGTCAGACGAAACAGGGAACAGACCCGCATAAACCTGAGGCTTCACTTTCTTAAAGCCTGGTAGCGGTGTTTCTGCACCGTGTTTTGCGTGGGTCAGGGTATCACCCACTGGCGCGCCCAGAATGTCTTTAATACCACAAACAACCCAGCCCACTTCGCCGGTACGCAGACCTTGGGTGTCAGTTTGTTTTGGTGTAAAGATACCGATGCGATCAACGCCCCACACCTGGCCGGTGCTCATGACTTTGATCTTGTCGCCTTTCTTCAGCTCGCCATTCTTAATACGAACCAGCGACACAACGCCCAGATAGTTATCGAACCATGAGTCGATGATCAGCGCTTGCAGCGGCGCTTCTGGATCACCTTCAGGTGCCGGAACATTCTTAACGATATCTTCCAGAACCAGATCTACGCCCAGACCCGTTTTCGCTGAACAGCGGGTCGCTTCGGTTGCATCGATACCTACGATGTCTTCAATCTCTTCCGCTACGCGGTCAGGATCGGCCGCTGGCAGGTCAATTTTGTTCAGGATTGGAACCACTTCCAGATCCATTTCAATCGCGGTGTAGCAGTTCGCCAACGTCTGAGCTTCTACGCCCTGACCCGCGTCCACCACCAGCAAAGCACCCTCACACGCCGCCAGAGAACGAGAAACTTCGTAAGAGAAGTCAACGTGTCCCGGGGTGTCGATGAAGTTCAGCTGATAGGTTTCCCCATCCTGCGCTGCATAATTCAGCGTCACACTTTGTGCTTTGATGGTGATACCACGTTCGCGTTCAAGATCCATGGAATCCAGAACCTGCGCCGCCATTTCACGGTCAGTTAGGCCGCCACAGACCTGAATAAGACGGTCTGACAGAGTCGACTTACCGTGGTCAATGTGGGCAATAATCGAAAAGTTACGAATGTGCTTCATAAATGGTGTGACTAACTCGTTAGTTAAAATAAGAGGATCTTACGATCAAGTGGCGGGATTCTACCGAAATTAATGGCTAGTCGCTATCCTCTGTTGCGGCATTTATCACCGCCGCCGGGTCTACGGGATTGCCAAGGATGCGTAACAGTTTAGGCGTTGCGCCTGTTTCCTGCTCCAGCTTTCGCGAAAAATGGCGTGCTACAAGGAATCCCAACCCGCCAGCAAGCAGAGAAAACAAAATGATCACGCCTTCTCCCGCGGCCATCAAATCTGCGAGAAACTGCCCGAAAACAGCCCCTGCAATCGCAAACAGCAGCGGCAGAATGTAGACCACCAGCGCTGAACGCAGTACCGTCTGCTCTTCCAAGCCGATTTCAACCAAGGTTCCTTCATCGACTGGTTTTTCTGACGGTACACGGATATCCAGTACTTTGCCCGGCAGCGCATTACTGACAATGCCCGTACCGCAATTGCTCTTGGAAGCGCAACTGCCACAGCTGGTTTTCTGCTGGCAGCGGACAGTCAGGTAACCCTCGCCACTGCCAGTAACCTCTGCCAATGCCGTGATCATGGCGTTGGCGTTCCTTCCGCGGCTTGTGGCGCTGTCATACGAACTGATTCAGCCACTTTTTTCGCGGTCGCTGGTGGAATGTCTCCTACGACGGTAATTTCTGCATTGCCTGAGACATGGCTGTGCAGGGTGCGACGGCCTTTTCTCACCAATTGTTCACGCACTGACAGATCATCAGCTTCTGACAAATAAACCGAGAAACTAAACAGACCATCGCTGAACATCTGGCTTTCAACTGGCCGCTCAGTGATCATCAAGCGGTGACGATTGCTGTAAATCGGCGAGAAGCCTTCCGGCAAAGAAGTGACTTGCCAACTCAGACCTGCGTCCCGCTGTTTTGGTACCTGGACCACAGGCGGCAATTCGATAGCAGACATCTGCTTCATCACATCACCAATCTGCGGAGATATAACCAACGACAGTGCGCGGTATTGCTCAATGGGATCACCATCGCGATCGAGAAGGTCGGCGCGGGTCAGTAGCTTGGTCTTCTGGTCAATCCAAAGCACATAGGAATATCGCGCACCGTCTTTTGGTGAAACGCGCACTACATCACAAGGCAACCCGGCTTCACGTGCTCGTCCCAGCGGCACGAAATCGTACATGGTCGAGAGGTGGTCAATATCGGAATGCATGATGGCTGGCAATGGTGCCACCATTTGATTGCTCGCAATGGTAAACGGGTCAATACCGGGCTCGAAGTAACTCACTTCATCACCACGGCGAATCACTTCGCGTGGAGGGCCGGCAAGATAAGCGATATGACCGAATGACTCGCCGTCAACTAACGCATGGCGAAAACGGAGGGGCTCAATACTGTTTTTGCGGACCAGAATATAGGAAAGTTCGTAGTCCAATTGTTCGGTTGCCTGGCCCATCTGATGCAACAATGCCTCGGCGGGATTTTCTTCCGTCGAGGCATTCGCGACCAGACTGACCAGTGCAAAAGCACCGATCAGGAGTTGTTTCATCAATCTAGTTGCTCACTTCTGGTGTTAGCTTCTCGTCTTGTTCAATCATTTCATCAGCATTGAGACGAAGCTGCAACTCATAGTCCTGGAACATGGCGTTGACACGGCGACGCTGCTCCATCAATTGCGCTTCAGTTGGATTACCCTGCAAGGTTTCACGGCTAAGGCTTACAGGCTCAGCAGAGCCAGCCAAAGGAATGGTCTGTAAAACTGGGGGCTGTGAAGCTGCAAGAACCGGATCCAACTGCTCGCCGCCGTTGTATTGCTGAACACCAACAATCACGGCCAGTGACACTGCGGCAGCCATACCCACCTGGGTGAGTTGCTGCAACCAAGATGGCATGCCTTTTTTGGCAGCTGCCGGTGTAGGTTGTGCTTCCTGAATTGGAACAACATTGAGTGCAGAGTGCGCACCGTGCGCAGGCTCAGCTTCCAGTGCCATCGCAACATTTGATGCGATGTCCCAACTTGGGTTAGGCGTTTCTCCACGCATTACATCACGGGTGACAGCAAAGCTTTTCCATGTTTGCTGAGCCGATTGATCGTTTTCCAGCGCATCAATCATCGCCTGATCAATCTCGTCACCATCAAATAATGCGGAAAGGTTTTCTTTTTCAGCCATTTATTTCACCGTTATCAACAGGTAACACTGTTAGTGGTTCATCAGAGGACGAACACGTTTGTCTACCGCTTCCCTGGCACGGAAAATACGCGAACGTACCGTACCTACCGGGCAGTCCATCACTTCAGCGATCTCTTCATAGCTTAAGCCATCGATTTCACGCAGGGTGATCGCCGTTTTCAGATCGTCAGGTAAAGATTCAATCGTACTGAAAACGACCTGTTTCAACTGTTCTGACAACATAAGGTTCTCAGGGTTCGAAATTTCTTTCAGTGCGCCACCATTTTCATAATTTTCCGCTTCTTCTGCGTCAATATCGCTTGATGGTGGGCGTCTGCCCTGTGCAACCAGATAATTCTTCGCTGTGTTCACCGCAATACGGTAAAGCCAGGTGTAGAACGCACTTTCTCCGCGAAATCCCGGCAAGGCGCGATACGCTTTTATAAAAGCTTCCTGCGCAACATCAGGCACGTCGCCGCTGTTGCTGACATAGCGAGAGATCAGATTGCATACCTTGTTTTGATATTTTACGACCAGCAGGTTAAATGCCTGCTTATCACCATTCTGTACGCGCTCAATTAAGGCTTGATCGGTTAACTGCTCGCTCATTCGAGCGCCTTCTCCTTATTATTGATACCAGTAGTCTGCTTTCACTGTGGCAGTGTTCACCGCTAAGGTCAGAACACTGTTAGCTACCGGTATTTCTTCTCGCTCTTTGCCACTGTGGTGCCCGGCTTCTTTTTCTGCCGCGCGGTTTTTATTGAGTGAGCACAGTGTATGAGTGAAACATTAAAAGAAAGTTCCCTAAACGGATTTCCGTCGTTATACGATTAGATCCGGATCGCAAAGTCTATCAGAATGTTTGGTCACACCCTAACCAACTCTCATTCTGCCGTTCCCACTCTGTCGCATAATGAAGCAACTGGCAACGTTCTACGTGTTGCCACATTAGTGTAAACTCACTGAAATGACTCGAACTCGTTGTTTCAGGTAGCCGGCTGACATGGCTGCTTGGGAGAAAGGAATACGTAATCAATGAGCAACCAAGAACACGTGTGTGATGTGCTGGTGATCGGCAGCGGCGCTGCTGGTCTGTCTCTGGCGCTCCATTTGGCGCCGACCCAAAAAGTGATGGTGCTGAGCAAAGGACCGCGCAGCGAAGGGGCGACCTACTACGCACAAGGCGGTATTGCTGCAGTCTTTGATGAAAGTGATTCTGTTGAATCCCACGTTGAAGATACGCTGATTGCCGGTGACGGCATTTGCGAAGAAAACGTGGTGAGCTTTATCGCCGAAAATGCCAAGGAATGCGTTCAATGGCTGATTGATGGCGGTGTCCCTTTTGATCGCGAAGAAGACAGCGACGATGATGAGCCCAAATTCCACCTAACCCGTGAAGGTGGCCACAGCCACCGACGCATTCTGCATGCTGCTGATGCAACGGGCGCTGCCGTGCAAACCTCGCTGCAAGAAAACGTAATGCAGCATCCCAACATCAAAGTGATGGAGCGCCACAACGCGCTGGATCTTATCACCCGCAAGAAAATCGGGATTTCCGGTGCTAACCGCGTGCTGGGTGCCTACATCTGGAACCGTGACCGTGAAGCCGTCGAAACCGTGCGTGCTAAGTTTGTGGTTCTTGCCACAGGCGGTGCATCCAAGGTTTACCAATATACCTCCAACCCAGATGTTTCCTCTGGTGACGGTATTGCTATGGCATGGCGCGCAGGCTGTCGGGTTGCCAATCTTGAATTTAACCAGTTTCATCCGACCTGCCTGTTCCACCCAGAGGCTCGTAACTTCCTGCTGACGGAAGCGCTACGTGGCGAAGGCGCATTTTTGCGCCGCCCTGATGGCTCCCGCTTTATGCCGGACTTTGATGAACGCGCCGAGCTTGCGCCGCGTGATGTGGTCGCCCGGGCAATTGACTATGAAATGAAGCGTCTGGGTGCGGACTGTATGTATCTCGACATCAGCCACAAAGATCCCGATTTCATCACCAAGCATTTCCCAACCATTGATGAAAAGCTGAAAACCTTTGGTTTTGATTTGACGAAAGAAGCCATTCCTATCGTTCCTGCTGCTCACTACACTTGTGGCGGGGTAATGGTAGATCAGAACGGTCAGACCGATTTGCAAGGCTTATACGCGATTGGTGAGGTCAGCTACACCGGCCTTCACGGTGCTAACCGCATGGCGTCAAACTCGCTGCTCGAATGTGTGGTTTACGCTTGGGCTGCCGCCATGCACATTGGGGAGAATGCAGGCACCGCAGAAGTTCCTCCAACGCTACCATACTGGGATGACAGTCAGGTATGTTGCTCAGACGAAGAGGTCGTTATCCAACACAACTGGCACGAGTTACGCCTCTTTATGTGGGACTACGTCGGCATTGTGCGCTCTACCAAACGTTTGGAACGCGCGCTTCGCCGTATCGAACTGCTCAAGCAAGAAACCAACGAGTACTACAGTAACTTCCGCGTTTCCAACAACCTTCTGGAACTGCGTAACCTGCTTCAGGTAGCTGAACTGATGGTGCGCTGTGCCATGGCACGGAAAGAAAGCCGAGGCCTGCATTACACCATCGATTACCCAGACAAGGCAGAAGATTCCGGCCCAACCATTCTGGTGCCAGACTTCCCTTGCTGAATCACAGATAGCAAAAAGCCCTCACAAGAGGGCTTTTTCATACCTGGCGCTATAAAGCTATCTATCTACTCAAGAGCGGAAGCTCGATACCGCTGATTCCAGCTCACGGCTTTGCGCTGCGACCCGCGCTGCTGCTTGAGCATTTTCAGTGGTCGAGACAGTGTTCTCTGATGTGATTTCCTGAATCGAATGAACGTTCTGGTTCACTTCTTTTGCCACCATGCTCTGCTCTTCAACTGCGGCGGCAATCTGGGTACTCATATCCATGATCTGCTGCATATCAATGATAATGTTATCCAGCTCTGATGCGGCTTCTTCGACATAGCTGACCGACTGTTCGCTGTCACGCTGACAATGGTTAATGCGGTCAACGACACTGTTGGTTTGCTCCTGAAGTGAAGCAATCATGGTCGCGATCTCATCCGTCGATTTGTTCGTGCGGGTAGCTAGGGAACGCACTTCATCGGCAACCACCGCAAAACCACGACCTTGCTCACCGGCACGAGCTGCTTCAATCGCTGCGTTCAGAGCCAACAGATTGGTTTGCTCCGAAATGTCTTTGATCACATCTACCACAGTACCAATCTGTTGAGAGAGCGACACCAAACTATGAATGTCATTGTTTGCAGTCCCCAAGCCGTTAGACAATGTCAGGATGGCTTCACGGGTTGTCTGCACGGTTTGATGACCTTTCTGAGCGCGGGCAAGGCTTTGGCCTGCATTCGCAGCAGCCGTTTCAGTGTTGCTGGCAATCTCACGAATCGTCGCTTCCATTTCATTGACGGCTGTCGCTGCCATATCGGCTTCTGAATGTTGACGGCCCAATGCCGCTTCAGCGTTATTGCTACGAGATTGCACATCTGAAGCGGTAGCATTCAATGTTGTGATTGAGACTTTTACACCTGCAATCAGGGTCTGACAGTGTTCCAACACGGAGTTAAAGTCTTTTGCTACCAGCGCAATCTCATCCTTGCCTTCGGCTTCTGCACGCAGGGTTAAATCGCGGTCTGCCGCCACTTGCTCCATAGTGCGGGTTAACGTGCTCAGACGGCGCTGGATAAAACGGTTGAGCAAGATACTGGCTGCGATAAGCAGCGATGAAATCACCACCAGCACTATCAAGGCGCTGATGGTCAGAGTGCGTTCTGCACTTTCCAACTCGTTGGCCAGTTGTGCACGCATGTCGTCAAAGTCAGCTTCCACCTGATGAGTTTGGCCTCGGATGTTACCTAAAAGGCCTGACTTGTGATCAAGCCCAACCTCACGGCTGACTTGCATGTAGCGCTCTACCAAAGTTTTCTGGGCGTCCAGAGAAGTCAGGCCGGTTTCACGCTTCACGTTTTGCCAGACTCGGCTGAATTCTTCAAAGCGCGCTTCATTTGCATCCACCATCAAAAGCCGGCTCAGCGTCACCAGATAAGCAATGTCATCGATTGATGGGTTGTCTTGCAGAAGCTGCTCGTTATTTGCGGTTAGCTCGCCATGAATACCCGAAGTACGGTTCAAGCCAAGTCTTTCGTAGCCCTTCGACAACGTCAGAAAACCGCTGTGGTAATTCTTCATCGCCTGAGAAACCGCACTGATTTGTGGCAAGGTGATATCCAGACGATCAGCGTCTTCTGCCAAGGTATTCAAATCGTTTTCAAACTTGGCAACGTTACCGGAGAAGCGCTCTACGTATTTAGCATCCAATCTCGCCAAAAAATCTTTTTCATTACGACGCAGGTTAAGCAAACGTACTTCAAGCTCTGCAACCAGGGATTGTTTGGTTTTCAGGTCCACCATTCGATCAGAGGCTTGCCACCCGATGAACGCGAATAAAAGTAACGACAGGGCGGAAAACGCCGTCAGACCGTATAATTTTGTTCTTATTTTCATGTCACCTCTTCCCTCTCTACTTCTTGAGTCGGCGGTAGCACTGATGCCAGCTTGAATCTTTATCGGCGCTATCAATGATTCGTTTAGACATGACGTACGCTAAAAAACAAAAAGTGAAAGAAGATCACACTTTCAACACCAGACAAACTCGACTGAGGTGACGAAAGGTCTCACTATCAAACGCATCACACGCCAACGCTAAACGGCGGCACTCAAAGGGTGAAGTCAATTCCAGAACAATCAGGTGACGACTGAAAAAGCACACCCTAGAAACATGAAAGTTATCTCCATTCCAGCGACACGCTCCGTCAATATTGAGGAAGAGCTCACCACCACGAAGCGTAAGAAAGGACAACTGCGTGTGTGCTTCACGAATCAGGAGACAAAGGAGAAGCACTTTGGCTTCGAGAGGGATGGCACTGGCAACAAACAAAGTGAAGGCTGCCAGCGCGTAGATCATACCTACCCCAACCTTCAACAGGCGGGAAGGCTGAATATCGGTATTAACGGAGTTTGCTGCGGTTGTGCTCGACAATTTTGTCTGTCATCGCCGCCAGCTCAGGCTTCTCGCTGCGGCCATGCCCCATCAACCAAGTAAACAGATCCGGATCATCACATTCCAACAACGCGACGAAATGAAGTTTTTCGTCTTCCGTCAGTGAATCAAAACATTGCTCAAAAAACGGCATGATAATGACATCAAGTTCCAACATGCCACGACGGCATGCCCACTTGATACGCGCTTTATCTTCTGCGCCCAGCATGAGTACCTCGAAAATTAGGCCAAAATAACTGGCCCAAATAGTATCAGCGAGCTGATCGCCTTGCTACGGCTCCCGGATTGAATCTTGTAACCCTGTGATCTGACCCCATATCAGTGGTATATAGACCGCAGTCGCATTAACATATAAATCCTGATTTTTAAGCGAGAAACTCCATGACGAACTGGTATCAATCACACGCTTTCAACCGTCTTCCTCTTTCTTCAGACAGCGCGTTGCCAGCCCTGTCAGTGATCGCTCTGGATAACCTTTCTCTGATCACCGCCGTCGGTCAGGATACAGTGCCATACCTGCAAGGCCAGTTGACCTGTGATTTGGTGTCACTGGAGAAAACCCGGTCAACGCTCGCTGCTCACTGTGACGCCAAAGGAAAGGTGTGGTCTGCCATTCGCCTGTTCCATCACAACGAAGGGGTGGCTTACGTTCAGCCAGCATCTGTCGCTGAAAAACAGCTGGCAGAAATTAAGAAATATGCTGTTTTCTCTAAGGTTGAATTTGCGCTTTCTGAGCAAATTCTGGTGGGTATTGCCGGTGAAAAAGCGGACAACGCTGTGGAATCACGCTTTACCGGAGAAGGCGATGTTCGCACGACCCAAACCGGTTCAGCTGTTCGCATCGACAAAAACCGCTGGTTGCTGGCGATGAACGCTGAAGAAGCTGACACACTGATTGCTGAGCTGGGAGAACGCGCAACCCTGAGTGACAGTTCACTGTGGACACTGTTGGAGCTTCGCGCAGCAATGCCTGCGATTGAAGAGGCGAACATCAGCGAATTCATTCCTCAGTCCATCAACTTGCAGGCGCTGGATGCCATCAGCTTTAAGAAAGGTTGTTACACCGGACAGGAAACCGTCGCACGCGCAAAATATCGTGGTATCAACAAACGCGCAGCCTACCTTCTTCAGGGTGAAGCGGCAGAAGCACCGAAAGCCGGAGATACCTTTGACCGCAGTGTGGGCGAAAACTGGCGCACCGGTGGTACCGTACTCTCTGGCTACCGTTTTGAAGACGGCCAGGCTGTGGCATTGGTCGTGCTACCAAACAACCTCGACGATGATAGCCAGTTCCGTTTGGCCGACACCGAGGCACTTTGGCAGAAAGTCGCTCTACCATACAGTCTGGAAGACGACGCCTAATGATGCCGTCGATTGATACCCCTATCCTTTCTATTTTGCGCGATGCGGGCATCGCACACTGCTTACTGCCTCATGAAAGTGAGGCAACGACCATACTCGAAGCCGCCGAGCAACGCGGTGTTAAGCCGGAGCAATTGGTCAAATCCATGCTGCTGCGCGACATGGGTGGACAGATGGCATTGGCATGCGTGCCGGGTACGGCGTCTGTTGATCCCAAGAAAGTCCGCGACCTTCTTGGGTGTCGGCGCATGACCATGGTCGATAGCAGGCATGTGCAGAGCATTACGGGCTATTCACCCGGCATGGTGACACCTATTTCGGTGTTTGGCATGTTGCCAATATTCTTTGACCCAAGCCTTGCTGAGTTCGAATACATCAACATCAGCAGTGGTTCACCCATGGCAGGCGTAGAACTTCGCTTTCAGGATTTGGTCGACTTTTGTCAGCCTACCATCGCTGATATCCAGCGTGATGACGAGACTGGCGCATGAAGCCGGTGAATTGGCGCGGCGTTGATCTCAACCTTCTGGTTGCCTTCGCTGCGCTAATGGAAACCCGCAGCGTGACCCGTGCTGCCGAGAAGCTCTCAATTGGCCAATCGGCCATGAGCCACAATCTCTCCCGGCTGCGCACCCTGCTCGATGACCCGCTTTTCCATCGTCAAGGCAATGAAATGCAACCGACGGCACGAGCTTTCGAGCTAGAGCCAGTTGTCGCTGCCCTTCTCGACACCATTGCCACCGATGTACTGACCCCGGTGTCGTTTGAGCCAACACAATATTCAGGGCCCGTCCGCATCGGTTTAACCGACTATGCCGAGTTGGTTTTTGCCCCGGCGTTGTTTGATGTGTTCCGAGAGCAAGCGCCGCAGTGTCAACTCAGTTGTAGACCAGTCGATCGGGTCAATTACCGCGAAGCATTGAAAAACGATCAGGTTGATGTGGTATTGGGTGCAGTGGAAACTGAAGACCCCGTGTTATTGATGGAAGAACTCTACACCGAAAAACATGTCTGTTTGTTTGACCCCAAATCCACGGGACTGAGTGCGCCTCTCTCATTGACCGACTACACCAAGACGCCTCACGTCTTGGTAACAGTAGATGGCCAGTTAAGCAGCCCTGTCGATAACACGCTCAAATCCCTGGGTTGTGATCGCCAGGTCGTCATGGGCTCACAACGCTTCCTCACCGTTCGTCATCTTCTCTCTGGACGTAACCTTATCTGCACTGTGGCGGAGTTGATGGCAAAACTCGACATGTTCAATGACAAGCTTGCTATCAGTGCCACGCCCATCGATGTCAGCAATTTTGTTATCCGCCAAATCTGGCACAAGAAAAATGCCACCAGCGCTAAAAACCTTTGGATACGCCAAACCATTGATAAAACAGTACGTAATCAGGTACAGGATTTACGTGCCAGATAGATAGGCTTCCTGCCTTGGTTTTCATACTGTGACCAACCCCAAAGTCACACGATTACATCCCCAAAATTTCGGGTAAGTGTCATCTCTGTCACACAGTAGTCATACCCCTCCCGCTATAATGCCGCCCGCCAAAACCGAGTAAGTAGGTGACAGTTTTTCGTTGTCAGCAGGTCTTATCGGTTTAGGAAGTTGGCAGGAAATATAACCCAAGGCTCCAAAGCTTCAGGGATAAAAATAAAAAGGAATTGCGAATGCGGATGTTTAATCGTTATATCCCGACCCTCATTGCAAAACACGTTTACCGATTATTCAGTGGACGGCTTCACATTGACGGGCGCGGTGATTTCGACTTCCATCAAGGAATGGTGCAGGCGCAGTCAGATGGAGATATTGAACACTTTCGGACGGTGAAGGAGATCAACACTGAGATCCGCAAGCTGAAAGAAATGTACTGATGGCTATAGATCGTTTGATCTGGCACTTCGCTTGAAAAAAACACCGCGGCTAACGCGGTGTTTTTTTATCTTCACAAAGAGGAGATTATTCTTCCTCTTCAATAGAGTCCTGATAAGCCTCGGCATCCAACAGCTCATTAATTTCCGCAGAATCCGTGATGCGAATTTGGAACAACCATCCATCACCATACGGGTCGCTATTCACCAACTCTGGAGAGCCTTCCAAGTCTTCATTGATCGCCACAATCTCACCGGTCAATGGGGTATAGATATCTGATGCTGCTTTTACCGATTCCGCCACGGCACAATCATCACCCGCATCTACCGTATCGCCCACGTCCGGTAAATCCACAAATACCATGTCGCCCAGCAAAGCCTGTGCATGGTCAGAAATGCCCACGGTATACACATCGTCACCTTCTGGTCTCACCCACTCGTGAGAAGTCGTGAATTTCAGCTCAGATGGGATATTGCTCATAAATCAGATTCCTTCTAGAAAAACGTGCTGCAGCGCTCGACAAATAAGGGATAGCACACGGTGTTAGATACGCAAATTAGGAAAGCCTTGAACAGTTCGCAAGAAAAATCACCACACAAAAACCAATTGTTTTAACTCGATCAAGCCTTGCTCTTGTCTCGTGAAAATCAGCCCCATTCTTCTGACATTCACTACCAAAGAAAAAACGCCAATGATCAGTCTCGATCATTGGCGTTTTTATCATGTCTCAGGTGAGAATTAACCGTCGACTTTGTTCAGGTGAACATCCATTTGCGGGAATGGAATTTCGATACCTTCTGCGTCCAGCGCCTCTTTCATCGCTTGCAGCAGGTCAAAGTAAACTGCCCAGTAATCTGCAGTACGAACCCATGGACGAACCACCAGGTTCACAGAAGAGTCTGCCAATTCAACCACACCAATAGTTGGCTCTGGGGTAGTCAGCAAACGGGTTTCTTTCGCCAGTACATCAGCCAGCACTTGTTTGGTTTTTTGCAGGTCAGCACTGTAAGACACGCCTACAACGTAATCGATACGACGGGTGTCATGCTTGGAGTAGTTAGTGATTGGGCTTGAGATGATCGCACCATTCGGTACCACAACCATCTTGTTGTCCGGCGTTTTCAGTACGGTTGAGAAAATCTGGATAGAATCCACAGAACCTGCAACACCAGCCACTTCTACATAGTCGCCTGATTTGAATGGGCGGAATGCAACAATCAACACGCCTGCTGCGAAGTTAGAAAGTGAGCCTTGCAGTGCGAGGCCAACTGCCAGACCGGCAGCACCGATAACCGCAACCACAGAAGCCGTTTGCACACCCAGACGACCCAAAGCCGCAATGAGCACGATAACGAACAGCAGGTAACGGACAAAAGTATGCACGAAGTCGACAACGGCATCGTCGAGTTCTTTCTTGCGCATGACTTTAGCAACACCATTGGCAATCGCTTTCACGATCCAGTTACCAATGATGAGAATGAGGAGAGCAGAGATGATGTTGACACCATATTGAAGCAGCAGATCCTGATTGCCGTTGAACCAGTTCATGGCTTCGTTAGTAGCATTTTCCATTGCGATTTCCTTGGTATAGTTATGCCGTGTTTAGCTTTTTCCTAGGGTTCCACAGGACGGTACAACAAATTCCTGACGAAACTGCTCGGATAAAATCAGAGCTGAGTTTACAGTTTAAGCAGCAACAGAAAGTGTCTCAAATTTAAAACGAAAACACTGTTTTTTTGGTGTATTCACGAGACCATATGCATAAAAAAACCCCGTCGTCAGACGGGGTTTCAGCATTAAGTTTGAGCAGCAAGGCGTTTAAGCAACTTGCTTTTCTTCTTCTGGAGCAGCAGCTTTTGCCATTGCTGCGTGGTAGTGAACGTCCATCTGCGGAAATGGAATTTCAATACCCTCTTTATCCAGACCTTCTTTGATCGCTTGCATCAGGTCAAAGTAGGTTGACCAGTAATCTTCTGTTTTCACCCACGGGCGCACAACGAAGTTAACTGAAGAGTCCATCAGCGCATGAACACCGATAGTGGGTTCAGGATCTTGCAGTACGCGCTCATCCGCTTTCACGATGCGGGTCAGTACTTCTTTAGTCTTCTGCAGATCAGCCTTGTAAGACACACCAATAATGAAATCGATACGACGTGTCGCATGACGTGAGTAATTGGTGATTGGACTGGAAATGACAGTGCCGTTAGGAACCACTACCATTTTGTTGTCTGGGGTCGTCAGTACTGTAGAGAAGATCTGGATAGACGCCACAGAGCCTGCCACACCGCCTACTTCTACATAATCACCGGATTTGAACGGACGGAAAGTCACAATCAGCACACCAGCTGCGAAGTTCGACAGTGAACCTTGCAGTGCCAGACCGATAGCCAGACCCGCCGCACCAATAACCGCAACGATAGACGCAGTTTCAACACCCACACGACCCAACGCCGCAATCAGCACAATCGCGAACATCACATAGCGAACCATGTTCTCGATAAAATCGACAACTGTTTGGTCCAGATCGCGTTTCTTTAATACTGCAGCGACAGAGCCTGCCACTTTCTTCACTACCCAGTTACCGATGAACAGAATAAGTAGCGCAGTCACAACGTTCACTGCGTATTGGATCATCAACTCTTGGTTGGAGGCCAACCAGTTCATCGCTTCAGTTGCTGTTTGTTCAACAGACTCAACAGCGTTTTGCTCAGTCATTTACATCTCTCACAAAAGTAATACCAATCGTAGTAAATATCTGCTCATCCTAGCTTGTTAAAACACTCGATCACTGCGTTGAAAAATTTGATTGTAGAATAACTACTTATCGAAATTTTCCGCCTTGTTCTCGAGCATTTTTCCTGCGCTATTTCTGATCACCTACCTACTGTGATTGGTATAAAAAAACCAAACCACCTCAAGACGTTGAAAGCTAATCTTCGGCTTTCTATCTCTTGAGGTGGCTAGGGAATCTGGCTGCTATCAATCAGGTTGAATAACAGCCATAAAAAAACCCGCTAAATTTAGCGGGTTTCATCACGATTTGTAATTAAATTTTTTAAATAAAACTTAAATTACAGTACGTCGATCGCGTTAAGATCTTTGAACGCTTGCTCAAGACGCGCAACCATACCTTCTTGACCAGCACGCAGCCATACGCGTGGATCGTAGTATTTCTTGTTAGGTGCGTCTTCGCCAGTTGGGTTACCGATTTGGCCTTGCAGGTAATCGTGGTTTTTCGCTTCGTACTGACGGATACCATCCCAAGTCGCCCACTGAGTATCAGTGTCGATGTTCATTTTGATAACGCCGTAAGAGATAGACTCTTCAATTTCTGCTTGAGAAGAACCAGAACCACCGTGGAATACGAAGTTCAGCGCGTTAGGTGCGATACCGAATTTCTCTGCACAGTATGCTTGAGAATCACGCAGGATGGTTGGAGTCAGAACAACGTTACCTGGCTTGTAAACGCCGTGTACGTTACCGAAAGACGCAGCGATAGTGAAACGGTGGCTGATAGCGTTCAGTTTCTCGTATGCGTATGCAACGTCTTCTGGAGAAGTGTACAGCTCAGACGCGTCCATGTGAGAGTTGTCTACGCCGTCTTCTTCACCACCAGTACAACCCAGTTCGATTTCCAGAGTCATGTTCATCTTTTCCATGCGAGCCAGGTACTCAGCACAGATTTCGATGTTTTCTTCCAGAGATTCTTCTGACAGGTCAATCATGTGAGAAGAGAACAGTGGCTTACCAGTTGCAGCGAAGTGCTCTTCACCTGCAGCCAGCAGACCGTCAATCCATGGCAGCAGTTTCTTAGCTGCGTGGTCAGTGTGCAGGATAACTGGCACACCGTAAGATTCAGCGATAGCGTGAACGTATTTAGCACCCGCTACTGCGCCTTTGATTTGTGATTCCTGACCTTCCAGCTTCAGGCCTTTACCTGCGAAGAACGCAGCGCCGCCGTTAGAGAACTGAACAACAACTGGTGCTTTAACTTTCGCAGCAGCTTCCAGTACTGAGTTGATAGAGTCAGTGTTTACTACGTTTACCGCTGGAAGAGCAAACTTGTGCTCTTTAGCAATTTCAAACACTTTCTGAACGTCGTCACCAGAGATAACGCCAGGTTTTACGAAATCAAAAACTTTAGACATAACAATAGTCCTATTTACTCTGTTGTCTTGAGTGAAATCCTATCCAAGCCGGTGTTTCCTACCGACTTGTTTCAATTCGGCAAACGTTTGCGAACAGTGCTGCGCATTGTACCCAAACGTGATTCTAAACACATTATTTTTTGCGTTTAGATATGCATTCTAATGATTACAAAATTATCAAAGATGCATAAAAACGGGGGCAGTAACCCCCGTTCATCATTACGCTTTAGCGCGAGTTTCCAGCATTTCTACTGCAGGCAGTACTTTACCTTCAACGAACTCAAGGAATGCGCCGCCACCGGTAGAGATGTAAGAAACGTCAGCTTTGATACCGAACTGGTCGATAGCTGCCAGCGTGTCACCACCACCTGCAACAGAGAAACCTTCAGAAGCAGCAATCGCTTCAGAGATACCTTTAGTACCTGCTTCGAAGTTCTTGAATTCGAATACACCTACTGGGCCGTTCCACAGAATGGTTTTTGCATTCTTCAGGATTTCAGCCAGCGCTTGTGTTGAGTCTGGACCCAGGTCGAAGATCATGTCGTCGTCCTGAACTTCAGAAACGTGCTTGATTACTGCTTCTGCGTTCTCGTCGAATGCTTTTGCACATGCAACGTCAGTCGCTACTGGAATCGCACACTCGTCCATCAGCTTCTTAGCAGTATCAACCAGGTCAGCTTCGTACAGAGACTTACCTACGTTGTGGCCTGCTGCTGCGATGAAGGTGTTTGCGATACCACCACCAACAACCAATTGGTCAGCAATTTTAGACAGAGATTCCAGAACAGTCAGTTTGGTAGAAACTTTAGAACCACCAACGATTGCCACCATTGGGCGCGCAGGGTTGTCCATTGCTTTGCCCAGTGCTTCCAGTTCGTTTGCCAGCAGGGGACCTGCACATGCGATTGGAGCGAACACACCAACACCGTAGGTTGATGCTTGTGCACGGTGAGCAGTACCGAACGCGTCCATCACGAATACGTCACACAGTGCAGCGTATTTCTTAGACAGTTCGTCTTCGTTTTTCTTCTCGCCTTTGTTGAAACGTACGTTTTCCAGAACAACCAGCTCACCTGCGTTCAGCTCCAGGCCGTCCAGGTAGTCTTTTGCCAGTTTAACGTCACAATCCAGTGCGTCGTTCAGGTAGTTAACAACAGGCTGCAGAGAGAATTCTTCAGCGTACTCGCCTTCGGTCGGACGACCCAGGTGAGAAGTAACCATCACTTTCGCGCCAGCTTCCAGGCAGTGTTTGATGGTTGGCAGAGACGCCAGA
Organism: Grimontia sp. SpTr1; assembly: GCF_947387585.1. NCBI lineage: Bacteria > Pseudomonadati > Pseudomonadota > Gammaproteobacteria > Vibrionales > Vibrionaceae > Grimontia > Grimontia sp. SpTr1. The sequence continues at coordinate 23,926 of NZ_CANDOD010000020.1, read as the reverse complement.
ATACGCGCGTCAGAAGTCACTTTACCGTCTTTTACTGGTACGTTCAGATCGGCACGGATAAATACGCGTTTGCCAGCCAGATCCAGATCGGTCATTTTGATTACAGACATTTTCGTCCTCTCTCTAAGTTGCAAAAATCAAAAATTTGCTGTGGCTTTCTTTACTTCGGAAAGCCGTGGCTCAAGCCTTCGAGCCACTGGTAACTGTTGCCATGGCCAACGCTGTATCCAGCATCCGGTTGGCAAATCCCCATTCGTTGTCGCACCAAATCAACATTTTTATCAGATGATGATTACTAACTCGTGTCTGCGAACCATCCACAATGGCGCTGTGGGGATCATGGTTGAAGTCTATCGAGACAAGTGGTGCCTCGGTATAGTCGACGATGCCGTTCAATGTACACCGAGCAGCCTCCTCGAGTGATTGATTTACGTCATTAACTTTCACTTTTGTGTGAACAGTAACACTCAAATCCATTGCTGTGACGTTAATTGTTGGCACTCTAACCGAAATCGCTTCAAATTTGTCAGAAAATTTCGGAAAGATTCTTCCAATTCCTAAATGTAATTTGGTGTCGACCGGAATAATAGACTGACTGGCTGCGCGCGTGCGTCGCAAATCTGGGTGATAGGCATCGATCACCTGCTGGTCGTTCATGGAAGAGTGAATCGTGGTGATGGTGCCTGACTCAATCCCAAACTGCTCATCCAATACCTTAATCACAGGCACGATACAGTTGGTGGTGCAAGAACCATTGGAAACAATGCGATCCGTCGGTTTGAGGGTTTCTTCATTCACACCAAAGATGATGGTGTTATCCAGGTCGTTACTGCCTGGATGGGAGAACAGCACTTTCTTGGCACCGGCGTCCAAATGTGCCTGACCGTGTTCACGGTTGCCAAACACACCCGTACAGTCGAGCACGATGTCGATGTCCAGATCTCGCCAAGGGAGCAAATTGATATCACTGAGGTGCAGGATGCGGATTTTATCGTCACCAACAAACAGGGACTCCTGACTGTTGGTCACTTTCTTGAAAAAACGGCCATGACTGGAGTCATACTGAAGCAGATGCGCCATGGCATCGGGCTCAGCCAATTCGTTCACCGCAACCACTTCTATCTGGTCACGTTTGTCACTTTCATACAGCGCGCGGAGCACGCTACGGCCAATGCGGCCAAATCCATTAATTGCGACGCGTAATGCCATATCCCTGCTGATCTGTGTCGTTAATGAAATGCGGCTGACAGTCTATCTCAAGCACGTGAATTTCGCACGCAGAATGTGACTGGTCTCTCATCAATTATTCTTAAGGATTGGATAAAGAGCGGGAAAGAAAAAACCCGCCAGTTGGCGGGTTTTCAGCATTGATTAGGTACTTACGCCAGCAGTTCTTTTGCTGTCTCAACCACGTTTTCAGTGGTGAAGCCGAACATCTTGAACAGCTCACCCGCCGGTGCAGATTCACCGAAGGTGTGCATGCCGATGATGCGACCGTCAAAGCCCACGTACTTGTACCAGAAGTCCGCAATGCCCGCTTCGATAGCCACACGTGCTGTCACGTCTGATGGCAGTACCGCTTCACGGTAAGCCGCATCTTGCTTATCGAACACGTCAGTCGATGGGATTGAAACCACACGAACATTGAAGCCCTGCGCTGACAGTTCAGTGCTTGCTTCAACCGCCAATTCAACTTCTGAACCAGTAGCAATCAGGATGAGCTCAGGAGTGCCAATGCAATCTTTCAGGATGTAACCACCCTTGGCGATGTTTGCCACTTGCTCGGCGTCACGCTCTTGTTGAGCCAGATTCTGACGCGAGAAGATCAGCGAACTTGGGCCGTCTTTTCGCTCAATCGCGAGTTTCCATGCGACTGCAGATTCCACCTGGTCACATGGACGCCATGTGCTCATGTTTGGCGTCAGACGCAGAGACGCGATTTGCTCAACTGGCTGGTGCGTTGGGCCATCTTCACCCAGACCGATAGAATCGTGGGTGTAAACCTGAATGTTCTGCACTTTCATCAGTGCTGCCATACGCATCGCGTTACGTGCGTATTCCATGAACATCAGGAAGGTCGCACCGTATGGGACGAAACCACCGTGCAGCGCGATACCATTGATGATCGCGGTCATACCGAACTCGCGTACACCGTAGTGGATGTAGTTGCCAGATGCATCTTCACCGGTCAGGGCTTTTGAGCCAGACCACATGGTCAGGTTTGAAGGTGCCAGGTCAGCTGAGCCACCCATGAATTCAGGCAACATCGCACCAAACGCTTCCAGCGCGTTTTGCGACGCTTTACGTGACGCAATATTCGCTGGGTTCGCTTGCAGGTCGGCGATGATTTGGTTGGCTTTTTCTTCCCACTCAGCAGGAAGGTCACCGTTTACACGGCGTTTGAATTCTGCCGCCAGCTCTGGGTGTGCAGCTTCGTACGCAGCCAGCTTCTCGTTCCAAGCCGCTTCTTTTGCAGCGCCTGCTTCTTTCGCGTCCCACTGACCGTAGACGTCAGCTGGGATTTCAAATGCTGGGTGTTCCCAACCGAGGAATTCACGCGCTGCTTTGATTTCGTCTGCGCCCAGCGGGGCGCCGTGACAGTCGTGAGAGCCAGCTTTGTTTGGTGAACCGAAACCGATGATGGTTTTGGTACAAATCAGGGTAGGACGACCGGTTTCCGCTTTCGCCGCTTCAATCGCTGCGTTGATAGCGTTTGCATCGTGACCGTCGACTGCCGGGATTACGTGCCAGCCGTAAGATTCGAAACGCTTAGGTGTATCGTCAGTGAACCAGCCTTCAACGTGACCGTCGATAGAGATGCCGTTGTCATCCCAGAACGCAATCAGTTTGCCCAGACCCAGGGTGCCTGCCAGTGAACATGCTTCGTGAGAGATACCTTCCATCAGACAGCCATCGCCCAGGAACACGTAAGTGTTGTGGTCAACGATGTCGTGGCCTTCACGGTTGAACTGAGCAGCCAGTGCTCTTTCCGCAATCGCCATACCCACAGCGTTGGTGATGCCTTGACCCAGAGGACCGGTCGTGGTTTCTACACCTGGCGCGTAGCCGTACTCAGGGTGGCCCGGTGTTTTCGAGTGCAGTTGACGGAAGTTTTTCAGATCGTCGATAGACAGATCGTAACCAGTCAGGTGCAGCAGAGAGTAAATCAGCATAGAGCCGTGACCGTTTGACAGCACGAAGCGGTCGCGGTCTGCCCACTCAGGGTTTTGCGGGTTGTGGTTCATGTGGTCACGCCACAGGACTTCGGCGATATCTGCCATGCCCATTGGGGCGCCTGGGTGACCAGAGTTAGCTTGTTGTACACCGTCCATGCTGAGGGCACGGATCGCGTTTGCTAAAACCTTGCGAGAAGACATGTCTGCTCCTGAGATCATTAGAGATTTTGAGTTATAGGCAATCCGGCACAATACTTGTTAAAAAAAGCGGCCAGATTGCTGAATTCGGCGGGCAGATATTGTCGCAAGAGTCCGTCGGCTCTGCAAACGTTTTACATGGCTGATTTTATGGGGTTCTGTCTGTTCAGAGCGTAAAATCTCTGCATCTATTTGTAACTACAAGATTACAGGCGCAAACGTTTACTTATTTACGCGGACTATTTGTGAGGTTGATTTATACGGTTCTCTACGTAGAATAGACGTCCAGATGGAAAAGCATCTATACTTTTATACGGTCAGACGACCAAAGATGCTTTTGCAAACAAAGATTCGGTATCAACCAACATTTATTATTGCTAGGGAAAAGACATGGCTAAACACCTGTTTACTTCTGAGTCAGTATCAGAAGGTCATCCAGACAAAATCGCAGACCAGATTTCAGACGCCGTTCTTGACGCGATTCTTGAACAGGATCCAAAAGCACGCGTAGCTTGTGAAACTTACGTGAAAACCGGCATGGTGATGGTAGGTGGTGAAATCACAACCTCAGCATGGGTTGATATCGAAGAGCTGACCCGCGAAACCGTTCGCGAAATCGGCTACGTTCACTCTGACATGGGTTTCGACGCAGATTCATGTGCGGTTCTGAACACCATCGGTAAACAGTCGCCAGACATCAACCAAGGCGTTGATAAAACTGACCCTAAAGAGCAGGGCGCAGGCGACCAAGGCATCATGTTCGGTTACGCATGTAACGAAACTGATGTATTGATGCCAGCACCTATCACTTACTCTCACCGTCTGGTTCAACGTCAGGCAGAAGTTCGCAAAAACGGCACGCTACCTTGGCTGCGCCCGGATGCAAAATCTCAGGTTACCTTCCAGTACGACCAAGGTAAGATCGTGGGCATCGATGCGGTTGTTCTGTCTACTCAGCACTGCGACAGCATCTCGACGCCAGACCTGCGTGAAGCAGTGATGGAAGAAATCATCAAGCCAGTACTGCCAGCAGAGTGGCTGAACAAAGACACCAACTTCTTCATAAACCCAACTGGCCGTTTCGTTATCGGTGGCCCAATGGGTGACTGTGGTCTGACTGGCCGTAAGATCATCGTTGATACCTATGGCGGCGCGGCTCGTCACGGTGGTGGTGCATTCTCGGGTAAAGATCCATCAAAAGTTGACCGCTCAGCGGCATACGCAGCGCGCTACGTAGCAAAGAACATCGTTGCTGCAGGCATGGCAGACCGCTGTGAAATCCAGCTGTCTTACGCTATCGGTGTTGCGGATCCAACGTCTATCATGGTGGAAACCTTCGGTACCGAGAAAGTGTCTCACGACATCATCATCGAAGCGGTTCGCCAGCACTTTGACCTGCGTCCATACGGCCTTCAGGAAATGCTGGACCTGCTGCAACCTATCTACAAGAAGACAGCAGCTTACGGTCACTTCGGTCGCGAAGAATTCCCTTGGGAAAAGACCGACAAAGTAGCAGCACTGCGAGATTTCGCTCAAATCAAGTAATCGCAATCTGTATGCAAAAGGGAAGCTCAGGCTTCCCTTTTTTGTTTCTGTTCCCTACCCTGTCGGCTCTGGAATCCAAACCGCCGAACATGAACGAACTCCACTACCGTCTTACTCAACGCGTCAGCGAATGCATCACTCTGGCTAACAAACTGCTTGGGAGTGACTTCGCTGTGCCTGCAATCCGGTTTGATATTCGTGGGAAAACGGCAGGAATGGCACTGCTTCAACGCTGGCAACTCAGGTTTAACCCTGTGCTACTGGAGGAAAACGTCGAAGCGTTTTTTGACGAGGTCGTGCCGCATGAAATCAGTCACTTGATCGTTTATGCCCGCTTTGGAAAAGTGCGGCCCCACGGCAAAGAGTGGCAGGCGGTAATGTCACAGGTGTTTGGTATAACACCCAAAACCACCCACAGCTTTGATGTCAGCTCTGTCCAGGGCAAAACTTTTACCTATCAGTGCGGTTGCGACCACATTGAGCTTTCCATCCGTCGTCACAACAAAGCTCAGCGCGAACAAGTTCAATATGTTTGCCGCCGCTGTAAACAGCCGCTTGTTTTCATCCCCTCTATTGCATAAGCAACGCTTCACTTATCAATAAACTCTTCAATTAACACTAATTTAGTGCGATTTTGCTCGCAATAGTCTGTAATAATCAAAGCACACAATTCCAACACCGAGCGCTAAATACACATGAGAATATTTCTGATGCTGCTTTCGGCACTGCTGATCCCCTCAATGACAGCAGCGGCTGAGCATCCGCAATCCTTCAGTAAAGCCAAACGCATCGCGCAAAAAATCTATCAGGACTACCCCACTTCGTTTTACTGCGGCTGTGACATTGAATGGCAGGGCAAGAAAGGGGTACCTGATTTTTCTGAGTGTGGTTATCAAGTCCGCAAACAGGAAAAGCGTGCCAGCCGTATTGAATGGGAGCATGTGGTGCCTGCATGGCAATTTGGCCATCAGCGTCAATGCTGGCAAGACGGTGGACGCAAGAACTGCACCCGCAATGACGTGGCTTTCAAACTGATGGAAGCTGACCTGCACAACCTGGTTCCAGCCATTGGCGAAGTCAACGGTGACCGCTCGAACTTCCGCTTCTCACAATGGAATGGCAACGACGGGGCTTTCTACGGTCAGTGCGCGGCGAAGGTGAACTTCAAGCAACGTGTATTTGAGCCGCCAGCACAAAGCCGCGGTGCCATTGCGCGAACCTACAAGTACATGAACCAGCAATATGATTTTCGCCTTGCATCCGCCCAGAAAAAGTTGATGGACGCTTGGGACAAAACCTACCCAGTGACCGAGTGGGAATGTGAGCGTGACCGTCGCATCGCCCGCGAGCAAGGTAATCATAATCCGTTCGTGCAAGCTTCCTGCGAAAAAGCCGGTCTATAACCTCAGCACCGGACTACTGACTACAGGCAGCAGCGTGATACACTGCTGCCTATTGTTATCCAGTCATGAAAACACCATGCGTATCCCAAGAATTTTCCATCCTGAGCCCCTGCCTGACACTGGCCGCGTTGCCCTGAGCGATGACGCTGCCAATCACGTTGGTCGTGTGCTTCGTATGCAGGCAGGTCAGGAAGTGTTGTTATTTGATGGTCACGGCGCAGAGTTCCCTGCCGTGATTGCTGAGTCAGGTAAAAAATCTGTCACTGTTGATATTGTTGAGCGTGTTGAACGCAGCATCGAATCTCCGCTGGATATGCACTTGGGCCAGGTCATCAGCCGCGGCGACAAAATGGAGTTCACTATTCAAAAATCGGTGGAACTGGGCGTCAACGTCATCACCCCACTGATCTCTGAACGTTGTGGTGTCAAACTCAATGCAGATCGCTTCGACAAGAAACTGCATCAATGGCAGAAGATCGCGATTGCAGCTTGTGAGCAATGCGGGCGCAATGTGGTGCCAGAGATTCGCCCTGTGATGTCGCTGGATGAGTGGATGCAGGAGACATTCGACGGGCTGAAATTGAACCTTCACCCACGCGCAAAATACTCAATCAATACTCTACCAGAGCCAGTTAGCCGTGTGCGTTTGCTGATTGGTCCTGAAGGCGGTCTGTCATCAGAAGAAATTGAACGAACCCGTGAATTCGGGTTTGAGGAAACATTATTGGGGCCACGTGTTCTGCGCACTGAAACCGCAGCACTGACGGCAATCACTGCCCTGCAGGTTCGCTTTGGCGATCTGGGTTAAAGGCGACCTCGGTTAATAAGGATAAATTAATGATCAAACTGGGCGTAGTGATGGATCCAATCGAGTCCATCAACATCAAAAAAGACTCCTCCTTTGCCATGATGCTGGAAGCGCAAAAGCGCGGCTGGGAAATTCATTACATGCAAATGAATGACCTGTCTTTAGAGCAAGGCAAAGCACTGGCACGCACCAAGATTGTCACGCTGGAAGAAAACCCGGAGAAATGGTTCGAGGTGGTCAGCGAGCAGGAAATTGCGCTGGCAGATCTCGACGCCGTGTTGATGCGTAAAGACCCGCCGTTTGATACCGAATACATCTACGCGACTTACATTCTTGAGCGTGCGGAAGTAGAAGGCTGTCTTATCGTCAACAAGCCGCAAAGCCTTCGTGACTGTAACGAAAAACTCTTCACTGCCTGGTTCCCAGAACACACGCCAATCACGCTGGTGACCCGTCGTGCAGACCAAATCAAATCGTTCCAGGAAAAACACGGCGACGTGATCCTGAAACCTTTGGATGGCATGGGTGGCTCGTCTATCTTCCGCGTGAAGCAAGGCGACCCGAACCTGTCAGTGATCATCGAAACCCTTACTGGCCTTGGCAATAACTACTGTATGGCGCAGACGTTCGTGCCAGACATCAGCAATGGCGACAAACGCATTCTGGTGGTAGATGGTGAGCCAATGCCTTACTGTTTGGCTCGTATTCCTGCCAAAGGCGAAACCCGTGGCAATCTGGCAGCAGGCGGCCGTGGTGAAGCGCGCCCACTCAGCGACACTGACTGGGCAATTGCCCGTGCCGTGGCACCAACGCTGAAAGAGAAAGGCCTGATCTTCGTGGGTCTGGACATCATTGGTGACAAGCTGACCGAAATTAACGTGACCAGCCCGACATGTATCCGCGAAATTGAAGCCGCATTTGATATCAATATCAGTGGCAAATTAATGGATGCCATCGAAGCTCGCCTGCAAAAATAACCGCACGGCAAACCGGGCGAAACTGCTCGCCCGGATCTGACATTCTTCAGCTTACTGCTCATAATGAAAGTAGGCTCATACGCAATGAAGGGCGCAATGTGGAAGACACAGTGAATTTAAAAAATCATTTCTTGGTCGCAATGCCCAGCATGGCCGATGAACGCTTCCAGCACAGTGTCGTTTACATGTGCGAACACAATGAAGACGGGGCCATGGGGCTGGTGATCAACCAACCTATCAATATCTCCATTGCCAAAATGCTGGATCAAATCGAAGTGGAGCGCGAGCAGGATGTTACCCATCCGGTCAGCCTTGACCAGCCCGTGCTGTTCGGCGGTCCAGTTTCGGAAGATCGCGGCTTTGTCCTGCACAAAAACCTCAAGCTGTATGGCTCCAGTATCCAGCTCTCTGATGAGCTGACCGTAACGACATCCAAAGATATTCTCAGTATCTTGGGAACAACAGAGGAGCCCGAGCAATTCATTGTTGCGCTTGGCTACGCAGGTTGGGATGCCGGTCAATTGGAGCAGGAGTTGGCAGAAAACAGTTGGCTGACGATTGAAGCCGATCCGAAAGTGATCTTCGACACCCCCATCAACGAGCGCTGGGAAAAAGCCCTCAAACAAATGGGCATAGACGCCTTGAACCTGTCCGCTGACGTTGGACACGCATAAGAGTTTTCCATGAGTAACATTCAGACTGTGCTGGGTTTTGACTACGGCACTAAAAGCATCGGCGTGGCCATCGGTCAGGCCATTACCGGCACTGCCCGTCCGCTAAAAGCCCTCAAAGCCAAAGATGGCATCCCAAGCTGGGAAGCCATAGAAGTCATTTTGAAAGAGTGGACACCGGACCTGGTCGTCGTCGGTTTACCCTTGGATCTACACGGCGGCGAATTGGAATCCATCACGCCCCGCGCCCGTAAATTTGCCAACCGCCTGAAAGGCCGTTTTGGTGTGAACGTGGAACTGCACGACGAGCGACTGACCACAACTGAAGCCCGTTCTTCATTGTTTGAATACGGTGGCTATAAAGCCCTGGGCAAAGGGGAAATCGATAGCCAGTCAGCGGTCATCATTGTCGAGAGCTGGTTTGAAAACCAATACGGTGAATAAAAGAAAAGCGCCCTGAGGCGCTTTTCTTTTGTCTGTGAACGACAACTTTCTACTGCCCCTCAATACTGACATTCGCCAACGACAAACTGCTGGATGACTGTTCCGCCATCTTCATCATGAGTTTGAGATCGTTGCGCGAGTCCGCATGATGAAGCGCTTCGTCTTTCGACACTTTGCCCGCCTGGAACAGCTCAAACAGGGATTGGTCAAAGGTACACATTCCCGCGTTCTTGCCTTTGCGGATCGTTTCTTTCAGCTCATGCAGCTCACCACGGCGAATTAAATCCGACACATGAGAGGTATTGAGCAGAAGCTCGTATGCGCCATGACGACCTATACCACTGACATCTGGCACCAGTTGCTGCGCCAGAATACCGCGAAGGTTCAGCGACAAATCAAACAGGAACTGCTCCCGGCGCTCTTTCGGCACCAAATGCAGCACCCTTTCCAGCGCCTGGTTAGCGTTATTGGCGTGAAGGGTCGCAATACAAAGGTGACCGGTCTCAGCGAACTGCATGGCGTACTCCATGGTTTCCTGCGTTCGGATTTCGCCAATCATGATCATATCCGGCGCCTGACGTAGCGAGTTCTTCAGCGCCACTTCGTAGCTGTCGGTATCAATGCCGATTTCACGCTGAGTCACGATGCATTTGTCATGCGGGTGGATAAACTCAATCGGGTCTTCCACCGTCAGGATGTGGCCGCTACGGTGTCGGTTACGGAACCCCACCATCGCTGCCATAGATGTCGATTTACCCGAACCTGTCGCACCGACAATCAGCACCAGACCACGTTTGGCTATCGACAAATCCTGAATCACATCCGGTAAACCCAGCGAGTAAATATCAGGGATTTGGGTTTCAATGCGGCGAAGTACCATACCCGGCAAGTCACGCTGCCAGAACGCACTGACACGGAAGCGCCCATTTTCAGTGACTAAAGCAAAATTTGCTTCACGGTCGGCATAAAACTTCTGCTCGGTTTCGGTATCCATGGCCTCAGCGACCAGTGCTTTGACACCTTCTAAGTCGAGCTTTCCAGCCACTGGTTTTAGGCTACCATCGACACGCAACATACAAGGCGCATCAACCGTGATGTAACAATCCGACGCTTTCTGCGCCAGCATCTTATCCAGAAGTTCTTGAAGCGTGTTCTGCATGGTTAGAAGCCCATCCCTGCGTTATCCAATGCTTTGTTTGCTTCGGCCGTGTCCACCAGCCCTTGCATGGTGAGGTTACGAAGCGACTGTTCCATTGTCAGCATGCCAAGACCTGAGCCGGTTTGGATCATCGAATACATCTGAGCAATCTTGTCTTCACGGATAAGGTTTCGAATCGCCGGTGTCGCAATCATCACTTCGTGGGCAGCAATACGGCCGCCGGAAATCTGCTTCACCAGTTTTTGCGACACCACCGCACGCAGCGATTCAGACAGCATGGAGCGCACCATCGGCTTATCCGCCCCTGGGAAGACATCGATAATACGGTCGATGGTTTTTGCTGCGCTGGAGGTATGCAGCGTACCAAATACCAAGTGACCGGTTTCAGCTGCCGTCAGCGCAAGGCTAATGGTTTCTTTATCACGAAGCTCACCAACCAAAATTACGTCCGGGTCTTCACGCAGTGCCGAGCGGAGCGCATTGTTGAACGAATGGGTATCACGGTGCACTTCACGCTGGTTGATCAGACAGTTTTTCTGTTCGTGGACAAATTCAATCGGGTCTTCGATGGTCAAAACGTGACGATGCTGACTGCTGTTAATTTTGTCGATCATCGCCGCCAGCGTGGTCGACTTACCTGAGCCTGTCGGTCCAGTGACCAGTACCAGACCTTTCTGATACTCGGTAAATTGTTGGAACACTGCTGGTGCGTTAATCGCATCAAGTGTCGGAATTTTCGAAGGAATGCTACGGAACACCGCGGCACAACCACGGGATTGATGAAACGCATTGACACGGAAGCGGCCGACAGATGCCAGCTCAAAAGAAAAATCGACTTCGAGGTTCTGTTCAAACTCGCGCTGCTGAGCATCGTTCATGATATCGAAAATAAGACGGTGCACCGCATTGTGGTCTAGCGGAGGCAGGCTAAGCTTGCGGACATCACCATCTACGCGGACCATTGGAGGAACCCCAGCTGAAAGATGTAGATCTGAAGCGTTATGCTTTACACTAAAGTCCAGTAATTCAGTAATATCCATTAACTCGTTTCCTCGCAGAATCTAACATGTGTAGTATCAAACAAAACCTAGAACAGGTCACCAGCCAAATAGACAGTGCCGCACAAAAATGCGGGAGAGACGCCTCTGGCGTGCAATTACTCGCTGTCAGCAAAACCAAACCCATTGAAGCCATCGCAGACGCCGTGGAAGCAGGTCACACCCTGTTCGGTGAAAACTATGTGCAGGAGGGTGTAGAAAAAATCACCCATTTCAGCGCGATTCACCCCAATCTTGAATGGCACTTTATTGGCCCTATCCAGTCCAATAAAACCCGGCCGATTGCCGAGCACTTCGATTGGGTTCACTCAATTGACCGCAGCAAGATTGCGCAACGCCTGAGCGATCAGCGTCCGGATGAATTAGCGCCGCTTCAGGTGCTGATTCAGGTCAACACCAGCGGTGAAATCTCTAAATCCGGCACCGGATTTGAAGAAGTGAAAACGCTGGCAGATGAAATCGATGCATTGCCAAACCTGACGCTTCGCGGCCTGATGTGCATTCCACAGCCTGAGGACGATCACCAGAAACAGCTTGAAGCCTTCGCACCGCTGTCCGCGCTGTTTGAAGAAATGAAAGCAGGTCGACCGCAATTTGATACCCTGTCGATGGGTATGAGCGGCGACATGGATGCAGCGATTGCTTCCGGCAGCACCATGGTGCGTATCGGCACCGCGATTTTCGGTGCGCGTGATTATAGCAACCGCAAATAACCAATTAATCTAGGGTCTGTTGACCTTCTCAAAGGAGATATCATTGATGGAACAACGTACAGTCGCTTTTATCGGTGCCGGCAACATGGCTCGTTCAATCATCGCCGGACTACTTGAGTCAGGTTATCCTGCTCAAAAACTCATTGCTGTCGATAGAAGCCCTGAAGTCAGTGCGAAACACAGAGAAACTTACGGCATCATCGCCAACGAAGATGCTGTTGCCAGCGCAAAGCAAGCCGACGTAGTTGTTCTGGCTGTAAAGCCTCAAGATATGGAAACACTGTTCCAAAATATGGAAGGTGTAGATTGGTCGAGCAAACTCGTGATTTCAATTGCTGCTGGCATTTCCAGTGCTCGCCTCAGTGAAATGGCAGGTTCACAACTTAAACTGGTTCGCGTGATGCCGAACACACCTTCACTAGTTAGTGAGGGTATGAGCGGTCTTTATGCGCCAGACTTCGTTAGTGATGCAGACAAGTTGTTCGCAGGACAACTGATGAAAGCTGTAGGAGAAATTTGCTGGGTTTCAGAAGAGTCTGGAATTAACGCTGTTATCGCCGCAGCGGGCAGTGCGCCTGCGTATTTTTTCCTGTTTATGGAAGCAATGCAGGCTGAAGCTGAGCGACAAGGCTTTGACAAGGAAACAGCTCGCTTATTAGTGCAACAGTCTGCACTGGGCGCGGCTAAAATGGTGGTTGCCAACCCAGACATTGAACTGGCAACCTTAAGAGAACAAGTCACGTCCAAAGGCGGCACCACCGCTGAGGCACTGAACGTATTTAATAACAAACAACTCACGGAAACGGTCTCTGAAGCCATGCAGGCTGCAGTGCGCCGCGCCGAAGAGATGGAATCGCTATTTTAGGGCTAATTTATGAACTCGATGAATTTTCTCGTTTCAACACTGTTCGATCTTTACATCATGGTGGTGTTGCTTCGGGTCTGGTTGCAGTGGGCACGCGCTGACTTCTATAACCCATTCAGCCAATTTGTGGTGAAAGCCACCCAGCCAGTGGTTTCACCGCTGCGCCGCATCATTCCTTCAATCGGAAGCTTGGATTTAGCGACTGTACTGTTTGCTTACCTGCTGTGTGTGGCGAAATTCTTCACCTTGCAATTGGTCGGTTCAGGCACCCTAGTGTTTGATTCCAGCTACTTCCTGATTGGTTTGGTGGCATTGGTGAAAGCCGCAGGTGGTCTGTTGTTCTGGGTACTGATCCTTCGCGCAATTCTGAGCTGGGTCAGCCAAGGCCGCAGCCCAATTGAATATGTGATGGTACAGCTTACTGAGCCACTGGTCGCGCCAATTCGCCGCGTGATCCCACCTCTGGGCGGTCTGGATCTCAGCATCCTGTTCCTGTTCATTGCACTGCAGTTCCTGAATTTCTTTATCGGCGATCTGCTGAGCCCATACTTCGGCAATCTGTGGTTCGTGCTGTAAGTCATGACCGCACCACGCCCTGCCTGGCTGGATAACGATGACCTTATTTTAAGGCTCTATATCCAGCCCAAGGCCAGCAGGGACCAATGGATGGGGCAACACGGCGAGGAAATTAAACTCGCCATCACCGCTCCACCTGTTGATGGCAAAGCCAACGCCCACCTCACCAAATTCCTGTCGAAACAGTTCAAAGTGGCCAAAGGCCAGATTGATATCGAAAAAGGTGAGCTTGGCAGACACAAGCAAGTTCGCATTCATAGCCCTTCGCTTTGTCCCGATGCCATCAGTGATCTGATCCCCGCACTTAAGCAGTAATTAAAAGGTGCGTTCTTTCCCGGGCTACTAAGTAAATGGTCTTAGGCGACTCAGCAAATGGACGCACTGGTTTCACCCGACAAGGATATACGTCATGAAACGTTTCTTTCTCCCACTGATCAGCGCACTGATGCTGCTCTCCCCGTTTGCAAACGCAGGTCAGTCTAAAGACATCGGCACGCTGGAAGTGCATTACTCGGCGTTTAACTCCACGTTTATCACCCCAAAAGTTGCCAAGGCCTATGATCTGAAACGCAGTGGTGTGAATGCCATCCTGAACATCGCCATTTTAGATAAAGCACAGGCAGGAAAACCGGCACTCACAGCCACACTGACTGGCGAAGCGCGTAATCTTCTAGGAACCAAAAAGCCACTGACCTTCCGCGAAGTGCGTGAAGGCGATGCGATTTACTATCTGGCAGAGCTTCGGTTTGCCAACGAAGAAAATTACGCCTTCACTATTGATATCAGCGCTGAAGGAAACCGCAGCGGAAAACTGACCTTTAACCAGACGTTTTACGCTGACTGACCCCTGTTTATTCAGGTATCATGGCGCCCCATTGCGGCGCCTTTTTTTGGTTTTCGATTCGCGGCCGCCCCCAAATTCAGGAGAGAACAATGAGCAAAGTGGTTCTGGCAACAGGTAACGCTGGCAAAGTCAAAGAGATGGCTGATCTGCTACAGGATTTCGGTCTGGAAGTGTTTGCACAAAGTGAGTTCGCGGTAAAAGACGCTGACGAAACCGGCACCACCTTCATTGAAAACGCCATCATCAAAGCGCGCCATGCAGCAAAAGAAACTGGCCTGCCAGCCATCGCAGATGACTCCGGTTTGGAAGTGGATTACCTCAACGGTGCACCGGGTGTTTACAGCGCGCGTTATGCCAGCGAAGGAAAAGGCGATCAGGCGAATCTGGAAAAGCTGCTGGAAAACATGGCGGACGCACCGGATGACAAACGCACCGCACGTTTCCACTGTGTACTGGTTTATATGCGCCACGCCAACGACCCAACACCACTGGTTTGCCATGGCAAATTTGAAGGCACCATCGCCCGCGAAGCGTCGGGCTCACATGGCTTTGGTTACGACCCAGTGTTTTACGTGGAAGAACATGGCTGCACACTGGCAAACATTGAGCCTGCGGTGAAAAAGCAAATCTCACACCGCGGTCAGGCGCTGAAGAAGCTGTTTGCTGCCATGAGCGAAGAGAAGAAGTAATCCCCGATGGCGGTTCACATTCCCCTGAGCCTTTATGTTCACATCCCTTGGTGTGTGCAAAAGTGCCCGTACTGCGATTTCAATTCCCACACGCTGAAAGGCGAGGTGCCGGAGCGTGACTACATTGACGCCCTGCTGGATGATTTAAGAAAAGACCTCAACCGTTTCAAAGGGGTCAGTGGCCGCGAGCTGCATTCCATCTTCATAGGTGGCGGTACACCGAGCCTGATGTCACCGGAAGAGATCACCCGCTTGCTGCAAGGCATCGAAGCGCAGATCCCGTTTGATGATGACATTGAAATCACCATGGAAGCCAACCCCGGCACCGTGGAAGCCGACAAGTTCGTCGCTTACCGCAAAGCTGGCGTGAACCGCATATCGATTGGCGTGCAGAGCTTTGATAACCAAAAGCTCTCCCGTCTTGGTCGCATTCACGGCGCGGATGAAGCCAAACGCGCCGCTAATCTTGCGCACGAAGCTGGGCTTAACAGCTTTAACCTCGATCTGATGCATGGTCTTCCTGATCAAACACTCGAAGGCGCGCTGGATGATCTGAAACAGGCAATTGAGCTCAATCCGCCGCACCTTTCCTGGTATCAGCTCACCATCGAGCCAAACACTCAGTATTACTCCAAGCCACCCACACTGCCGGACGATGATGACCTTTGGGATATCTTCGAACAGGGCCACAAACTGCTCTCTGATGCCGGTTATGTTCAGTATGAAACCTCTGGCTACAGCAAGCCGGGATTCCAGTGCCGTCACAACCTCAACTACTGGCGTTTTGGTGATTATCTGGGTATCGGTTGCGGTGCTCACGGCAAAATTACCTTGGATGACAATACTGTACAGCGCACAGTAAAAGTGAAACATCCGCGCGGATATCTCGATCCTGAGAAAGACTACCTCAGCGAATTGCATATAGTGGAAGCAGATGAACTGCCGTTCGAGTTCTTCATGAACCGATTCCGACTGGTGGAGTCCTGCCCGAAAGCCGACTATCCGGCAAGAACCGGGCTGGCACTCGACACCGTCGAAACGCCGCTTCGACATGCGATTGAGAAAGGCTTGCTGGCTGAGACTGACTCCCACTGGCAAGTGACAGAGAAAGGGCGATTGTTCCTGAACGATCTACTCGCAGGGTTCATCAACGAGTAGGCAGCCAATGCGACGCTGCCTTTTGTTCTCGATAGCAATGGACAGCGTTGTAGATGAAGAAGTATCTGATTGCCCTTGGCGCTCTGGCGAGTTTCCCGCAACTTGCTTTGGCGCAGAATGCCTTATATGCAGCTTTGCCCGATTGGGTAGAGCCTATCTCCCAAATTCCAGAGATCGACAAAAGCGCCCACTATTACGATCAACAATTTCTGATTGTTGATCGGCAGCTTAACCTTGTCGCGACAAACCCCGTCGAATACAAACGCTACACCAGCAAAGTGGTGTCGATTGAAGGTGTTGAATCCGGCTCCCAGATCTCGATCGATTTCGATCCGTCCTATCAAAAAGTCGCTATCCACCGCCTCGAACTGGTGCGCGATGGCAAAGTACTGGATCGAAAAGAAACCGCGGAGATCGACCGATTCAAACGCGAGGTTGATCTCGATTCACTGCTCTACAACGGCGATGAAACCCTGCATATCGTCCTCAATGACGTTCAGATGGGCGATGTGATTGATGTTAGCTACACAATAACCGGCTTCAATCCCGTGTTTGGCGAGCGTCGCGAGTGGTACCTCAAAACTGGCTGGGCAAGCACAGTGGCGCTGGTTAATGCGCGTATTCTGACCCCTTCAGACAGTGGCATTTCCGTCACCAATCTAGACGGAAAAGGACAGGGCGATTTTCGCCAGACCCGCGATGATGGCATCACCACCTTCACCTATCGTGAAACGAATGGCCTGTATGATTTCGACGAGCCAGAGCAGCCGCGTTGGTATAACCCCTACCCATATCTTCATGTTTCTAGCTATAGCAGTTGGAAAGATGTGGTGAGCTGGGCTTTACCACTTTACCAGGCCACGCCGGACGACGAAGAAGTGCAGGCATTGGTGAAAGACATCCAACAAACCTATCCGGATGCGCCGGAGAAGCAGGCTGTGGCTGCGATTCATTTTGTGCAGAACAACATCCGCTATCTGGGTATTGAAAACGGCATTGGCTCGCACAAGCCACGCCCACCAGAGCAAATCCTTTCTCAAGGCTACGGCGATTGCAAAGACAAAGCCCTACTGCTGGTTTCCATGTTGGAAGCCATGGGGATTGAGGCCTATCCGGCGTTAGTCGACACTTTCTGGCGTGAACAGCTGCCACACCAGCCTGCTGCCCCTTTCAGTTTCAACCATGTGATCGTAGCGCTGAAAAAGGACGGCGAATGGATTTGGGTGGATGCCACCCGCACCCATCAAGGCAACCGCCTCGATACCCTTGCCCAGTCAAGACTCGGCTATGGTCTGATCCTCAAACCTGACAGCAAGGAGCTCACCCAGATGGCAACACAGGAAGTTCCTGTGACTCAGGACATCGAGCAGCGTTATGTGGTCAATCATGCCAACGCGCAGAGCTATCTGGCGGTGAAAACCACCTATCGAGGGCTGGAAGCAGAACGCTGGCGCCGGTATTTGGAGTCAAAACCGTTGCGTGAACTGGGCGAGGAATATGCCAACTACTATGCAGGCTTCTTCAGTGGTCTCGATTTCTTGCGCCCGTTGTCTATCAGCGACGATAAAGATCTGAACGAGCTGACACTCAATGAAGCGTACGTGATTGAAGATCTCTGGTCGAAGACCGATGACACCTACTCGTTTGTGATTTCCGGTGACATTGTCGATGACTACCTGACCAAGCCGGATCTCATCCGTCGAAAAACCCCATTCCGCTTTGGCACCGATGGGGCAGTTCGCCAAAAAATCAAATTGAGCCTTCCTGAAAACTGGGACATTGAACAATCGGAAAACACGGTGAGCAATCCGTTTTTCGAATTTAAAAGCTCGCTGAAAACCGTGGCCGAACCCGGTGAAGTGCTGCTCAATAAAACCTATGTAGAGGCAGATTATTATTACCGGGCGAAAACCCGCTATGTAGAAGCCAAAGAGCTGCGCCAGTACATGCGACATGTGGATGACGCCTGGCAAAACGTGGATTACGAGTTTACCTACAGACCGTAAAAAGACAGACAGCAGAAACAAAAACAGCGCGGAAATCCGCGCTGTTTTTCTATCATGTTTTCACTAGCGAACAGTGACAGTTTTCCAGCCTTTCAGCGCAGGAATAAGTTCAGAAATCTCTGATTCCCGATCCTGCCAAACACCAAGACGAGAACACAGCTCCTGTCTGACACCCACGGTACGATTGCGCTGCGCGCGGACTTCATTAGCGAGCTTATCCTGAAGCGTAGCCATCTTCTTGGAGATAAATTCCATGCGATTGTTCTCACCCGCGCTCAATGCAGCTATGTCCATCAAGCCACGGCTCGAAACGGTGGCGATTAAGTGCGGCAGGCTTGATTCAAGTTCGCGTACCGTGTGGGTCAGCGCTCTGTGGTTAAGCTGTGGCGAATGATCTTCAGCGTAAAACGAGGCACTGACACTGCGTTGCAGATGCTGATGGAACTGACCAAACTCACCACGAAGGCTGCTTTGTTCACCCAATTCTGCCGCCAACACGCCATCAAGCGCACGCCAGGAGGTTTGCAGCTCATCAGACAGCGATTTACTGATAAACGGCAAATCAGCACGCACTCTCTCGCTGTAAGCGGTGAGAGAAGCTTTCTGCGCATCATTCAGACTAACGCGGTGTACATCGACATAGAGGTTGCCGTTGGGTTCGATACGGAACGTATTATTGTTCTGCTCGATAAAGATACTGTTGGACTTGATTTCGATATCGCCATGGAGCTCAGGGCGACAAGCGTCCGCCGCCGCAAGAAACGGCAACATCGCCAACAACGCACAGGATACTTTCAGCATATTTGTCAGACTCACAATTCCCATAAACCTTCTCCGCATCTCAGGCTTAGACGGTGTCACCCGGTTTTGAAGTCACACCTGTCCAGGCACTAGAGTCTGACTGCAGACCCTAGAAGATTGAACGGCCGATGCGCTCTGCCAGCAGTTCTAGTGCTGCTGTGCCCGCGAGGGAGTTGCCTGATGGATCCAGCTCCGGTGACCAGACGGCGATAGACATTTCGCCCGGCACGATTGCAATGATCCCACCACCGACGCCGGACTTACCCGGCATGCCAACTCGGTAAGCAAACTCCCCTGCGCCATCGTACAAACCGCAGGTGGCGAGAAGCGCATTCACCTGCTTACTCTGAGTCTGGCTGACAATTGTTTTTTCTGCGCCTAAAGGAAGTCCCTTATTTGCCAGATAGTTAAAGGTCTTTGCCAGATCCACACAGCTCATACGAAGCGCGCAATAATGGAAGTAGTTAGCCAGTACGGGCATCACATCGTTGTCGAAATTGCCGAAAGCCCGCATCAGATAAGCGATTGAGGCATTGCGATCGCTGTGATCCATTTCGGAAGATGCCACCACTTTGTCGTAGCAAATATGCTCGTTACCGGACAAGCGACGAACGAATTCCAGCATACGTTGGCGGGGGGCAGAAAGACGGCTGTGGAGCATGTCGCAAACCACCAGCGCGCCGGCATTGATGAATGGATTTCGGGGGATCCCCTGCTCCATTTCCAACTGGATCATCGAGTTGAATGCCTGACCGGAAGGCTCTTTACCCACGCGATGCCAGATCTCCTCTGGCTGGTAATTTTGCAGGGCTAGCGTGAGACTGAGCACCTTGGAAATAGACTGAATAGAAAAGGCTTCTTCGGCATCACCCGCTTTGATGATTTCGCCGTCGTTGTAGCACACCGCGATACCCAATTTAGAGGCAGGCACTTTTTTCAGAGCCGGAATATAGTCGGCGACTTTGCCCTGTCCGATCAGCGGACGAACTTCTTCCAGGATACCGCTCAAAAGCTCTGGGGTGGGTTTCATTGCTATCTCCAGTGGTCAAAAAAGCCAACACGAGGTTGGCTTTAGGCTTTGCGACACTTTACACAGTCGTGTCGCAAGAATGGTATGAGTTTTTTATTAATCGACGCGGGCGTACTTCATATCCCAAACACCGTGGCCAAGACGGTGGCCACGCGCTTCGAATTTAGTCAATGGACGCTCTTCAGGGCGTGGAATGTAGGGACCATCTACTGCTGTGTTTTTGTAGCCCGGAGCCACATCCATCACTTCAACCATATGTTCAGCATAGTTTTCCCAATCCGTCGCCATGTGGAAAATGCCACCGATTTTCAGCTTGTCACGCAGCATTTGAACAAATGCTGGCTGAACGATACGACGCTTGTGGTGACGTGCTTTGTGCCATGGGTCTGGGAAGAAAAGCTGAACGGTTTCAAGGCTAGCGACTGGCAGCATGTGCTCGAACACTTCAACCGCGTCGTGACACATTACGCGCAGGTTAGTAATTCCTGCATCGCGCGCTGCCATCAAACATGCACCAACACCTGGGCTGTGCACTTCGATACCGATGAAGTTTTTCTCCGGTGCATTCTTTGCCATTTCAACCAAAGATGCACCCATGCCGAAACCGATTTCCAGCACGACTGGGTTGTCGTTGCCGAACACTTCTGTCCAATTGAGTTGCTTCTCTTCGAAGTCAATACCCATGGTTGGCCAGCAATCGTTCATTGCTTGCTCCTGACCTTTGGTCAAACGCCCTTCGCGACGTACAAAGCTTCTGATCTTACGAATAACTTTGCCGTCTTCGTTCAATTCGGTTTTGATGACTTCTGCCATGGTGTTATGCCTGCAACTCAATAATGAAGAAAAGTTAAGCGGATCGCGCATTATCCAAAGATTGCGCCTCGGTGCAAGCCTTGTACGCTTGTCGTACAAATCTTTCCAGAAAACGTGGTCTTTTTTAATCAGCGACCGTAGTAGACTGTCCGCTAATAAAGATAACAAAGAGCAAGCAAAGTGAGTCAGTCTTTTTCCGATGCCATTTTGACGTGGTATGACAAATACGGCCGTAAGACCCTGCCATGGCAGCAAGAAAAAACACCTTACAAAGTGTGGCTGTCAGAAATCATGTTGCAGCAAACACAGGTTGCAACGGTTATCCCCTACTTCGAACGCTTTATGGCGCGCTTTCCGACGGTTGTGGACTTGGCAAATGCCGAGCTCGATGAAGTGCTGCACCTCTGGACTGGGCTTGGCTACTACGCCCGCGCCCGCAACCTGCACAAAGCGGCGCAGAAAATCGCCTCTGAATTCGGTGGCGAATTCCCAACAAATATTGAAGATGTGATGGCGCTACCCGGTGTCGGCCGCTCAACCGCGGGGGCTGTACTTTCACTGTCACTCGGTCAACATCATCCGATTTTAGATGGCAACGTAAAACGAACCCTTTCCCGCCACTTCGCCGTTGAAGGCTGGCCGGGGAAAAAGCCGGTCGAGAACCTTCTATGGGAACACGCCGAAGAAAACACGCCTGCCGAGGGAGTTCAACGCTACAACCAGGCGATGATGGATATGGGCGCAATGATCTGCACCCGTAGTAAGCCCAAATGCGATATCTGCCCGGTCAACTACAGCTGTGAAGCCAATGCACTAGGTCGTCAGACGGACTTTCCCGGCAAGAAACCCAAGAAAACCATTCCAGAGAAAGAAACCTGTTTTGTTCTGTTCCAGTATGAAGACCAAATCTGGCTGGAGCAGCGACCACCAGCAGGACTTTGGGGTGGATTGTGGTGCCTGCCGGAGACCTCAGAGCAAACCGCCAACAATTTTGTTGCCAGTAAACTGGCGAAAAACAACTTTGATGAGCCAGAGCATCTCACAGCGTTTCGTCATACCTTTAGCCACTTTCACCTTGATATCGTGCCTGTTCGCGTCAAGTTACACAGTAAACCCGATAACATTGGGGAAAACGGGATCATGGAAGGCAACGGCGGGCTTTGGTATAACTTAACCCAACCAGCGAAAGTCGGGCTGGCAGCACCGGTACAAAAGCTGCTGGAAAGCCTGACCAGAGAGCTAGAAGTCTAAAATAACTAGGAGCTTAATGATGAGCCGCACTGTATTTTGTCAGCGCCTGAAAAAAGACGCAGACGGTCTGGATTTTCAACTTTATCCGGGTGAGCTGGGTAAGCGCATCTTCGACAACATTTCCAAAGAAGCGTGGGCATTGTGGCAGAGCAAGCAAACCATGCTGATCAATGAGAAAAAGCTCAACATGATGGATCCAGAGCACCGCAAACTGCTCGAAGAAGAAATGGTGAAGTTCCTGTTCGAAGGTCATGACACTGTGATCGAAGGCTACACTCCTCCTTCAGAGTAAGGCTTTCTGCACACAATCTGTCTTATAGTTTTGTATTTAAAAGCATCTTGATTACGCTAATCGGGATGCTTTTTTGTTTTTACACGGGAACTGATCTTGCGCCGCTTATTCACTTTTCTTTTTATGGCAATGCTCGTCTCTGGCTGCAGCCGGGAAATGGTCGAATCGACACTTGGGGTGAGTTATGAAACCACCAACCGTTTTGCTAAAAACCTCGCTCCCCTGCCGGGTCAGTTTGAAAAAGACTTTGCCGCACTCGATAAACTGATCAACAGTTTCAGCGGAGACATCGAGGTACGCTGGGGTAAAGACGAAGTTTACATTTCCGGTAAGCGCGATTACGTAAAATACACCGACAACTACATGAGCCGTGCCCGCGTCGATTTCGCCAACGGCCTTGTTACCATCGAAACCGTCGCCACCACTGAGCCAAAACAGCACCTCAAACAGGCAATCGTCACCACCCTTTTGACGCCAAACGATCCTGCATCGGTTGATCTTTATTCTGCCGCAGATGTTCCCTTGTCCGGCGCCCCTTTCCTGCAAGGACAAATCCTGGATCAGGATGGTAAAGAGATCGCATGGGAATGGCGTGCTAATCGCTACGCCGATTATCTGGTCGCCAATAAAATCAAAACCAAATCGCTGCGATTTCAGAAGGTTTTCTACGTCGAAATCCCTATGGTGAAAGATCACTCCAGTAAGCGTCGCTATCAATATGCCGACCTTATCCGTGACGCTTCACGCCGCTATGGCATCTCCGAAGAGCTGATATATGCCATCATCAAAACCGAAAGCAGCTTCAACCCCTATGCCGTCAGCTGGGCCAATGCCTATGGTTTGATGCAGGTCGTCCCCAAAACCGCAGGGCGTGATGTTTTCAAGTTGGTGAAAAAGCGCCCGGGTGAGCCTTCGCCGGAATACCTCTTCGACCCGGCAAAGAATATTGATGCGGGTACCGCGTACTTCTACATTTTGAAAACGCGATATCTGAAAGATGTTCGCGATCCGCTGTCAAAACACTACAGCATGATCTCTGCCTATAACGGCGGAACCGGTAATGTGTTGAAAACCTTCCACCGTTCCGACCGAAAACGGGCAATGAACGATTTAAACCGCTTAAATCCTAATCAAGTGTATTGGGCATTAACCAATAAACACCCGTCGTCAGAGTCGAGACGTTATCTCCAAAAGGTCACTAAGTTCCAAAAAGAATTCCGTTCTATGCAATAAAAACGCGGGAAACACTGGAAAAGCTGAGGCTTTTTAAACCAAACAGGCCAAAAAGCCATCAAACGGTCTTATTTGACGTTTTTTTTAAAAAAAGGTGTTGACGGTAAGCCTCAAAATCCGTTTAATGCACCTCGTTGCCTCGATAGCTCAGTCGGTAGAGCAGGGGATTGAAAATCCCCGTGTCGGTGGTTCGATTCCGCCTCGAGGCACCATATT
>NZ_CANDOD010000019.1:0-104225 GCF_947387585.1 Grimontia sp. SpTr1 | reverse complement strand
GAATTTGCTTGGCGACCATAGCGTTATGGACCCACCTGACTCCATGCCGAACTCAGTAGTGAAACGTAACAGCGCCGATGGTAGTGTGGGGTCTCCCCATGTGAGAGTAGGACATCGCCAGGCTTCCAATTTAAGTGTGGAGCGGTAGTTCAGTTGGTTAGAATACCGGCCTGTCACGCCGGGGGTCGCGGGTTCGAGTCCCGTCCGCTCCGCCACTTCTTAAAGAAACCTCAGCAGAAATGCTGAGGTTTTTTGCTATCTACGACCCTGAAAAGTGCTTCGCACTTTAGGGCGAGATACTAGCCTTCTTCAATTTCTGAAAGCGTCGCGATAACCAACTGAAATTACCGCAAAATAAGCATGATAATTAAGCTTTCAAGCGTAGAATTAACTAAGCGGAGTGTTTGTTTTCTTTTTGCACCTAGTCACTAAGAGCCTTTTTTCGGTGCTTATCTTCCTTGAGCTTTTCACATTCCCTGTCTGGAACTCAAAACACAAACCTGTCCACAATTAATGAGTGGTTAAAAGCTAATAATTTGATTTATAGGGATACAACGCCTACATCTAATGTATTAAAAAGCATACACAGAGTGATCATTGTTAATTTCTCTCACTTTTATTTATGCAATGAATGGAATACTTACCAGTGGTTCTTATCACTGAGACTTTTTTTATATACCATCGCGGTATTATCAGCTTATCTAACAGGGATAAAGGGATCACCAGATGAATGATTTGTCAGCTTTACTTCAAATGACATTGCTATGTAGTGCAATTGCAGCTTTGGTTGCAGGGCCTGCGGTGATTGCCTTGTTGGTATTTAACAAGTTCAAGCAAAAGAATCTTGCCGAAGAATCATAACCTTGTATGAATTCTGTCCACTTGGTTTAGCTTTCCCCAATCAACACTGGCTATTTAACTGATAACCATTAAAATAGCTTGCGTATAGGGGTGTAGCTCCAATTGGCAGAGCAGCGGATTCCAAATCCGCGTGTTGGGGGTTCGAATCCCTCCACCCCTGCCAAATTCAAAGCCTCAGCAGAGATGCTGGGGCTTTTTCATATATGGTATTTGGCTCTGCGAGCCAATTGTTGGGGGCTGGGGCGCCAGTCCGATCGAATCCCACCACCCTCGCCAAATTCGAAGCCTCAGCAGAAATGCTGGGGCTTTTTCGTATCTACTGTTCCCTCATTCAGTTCAATATTTGAATTGGCTAAAAGATCGCCTTAGCGAATAGGTTCTTTAAGGCGTATCATGTCAGCTTGGTTTTTCGATAGCATGGGTTTGAACGCCATGAATCAAGCGGCTTTACTCTTCTATATTGCGATTGGAGGTGCATTTGGTGCCTGTTCTCGCTACCTCATCTCCGAGCTATGCGCTGTGATGCTAGGGCGCGGCTTTCCTTATGGTACTTTGACGGTTAATGTCGTGGGCTCATTTATCATGGGGCTACTCGTTGCCGCCTTGGAGCAAGAAGTCTTTTCTCCAGGCCCTTGGCGCCATCTTATTGGACTTGGCTTCCTTGGGGCGCTCACTACCTTTTCCACGTTTTCTATGGATAACGTTTTGCTTCTTCAACAGGGTGAGTGGTTCAAAATGGGCCTGAATGTTGTGCTTAATGTTGTTATCTGTATCTTTGCTGCTTGGGCAGGCTTTCAGTTGTTAATGCGCGGTTAATCACTTTGAGTGGTTGAGATAACGGAAAGCATTCCCTATACTCGTTCGCTGATACTTGTCGGAGTGCCATTTGGCTGAGACTGCGAAAGCAGGATCCGTTGAACCTGATCAGGCTAATACCTGCGAAGGGAACAAGAGAACAACAATTGTGGTGTTCTGGGATAGTCATATCTATAAATTTCGCCACACCTCTTGCTCAGCAAATCCGGCAAGCATTTATTCCCAAAAATATATTGGAGTAATGCTATGTCGAACCGTAAACAAGCCAGAAATGAAGCAAAAGCCTTTATCGACAATCTGTCGGTACAACCCTTTCCAAACTCTCTTAAAGTTCATGTAGAAGGCTCCCGTCCAGATATTCGGGTGGGCATGCGTGAAATATCCCTAGCACCAAGCCTCATCGGTGGCACTAAAGATAACCCCCAGTTTGAAGAAAATGAGCCAGTTCGTGTTTACGACACCTCAGGAGTGTATACCGATCCTGACTACGAAATTGACATTTATGCGGGTCTGCCAAAGCTGCGTGAACGCTGGATAGAAGAACGCAGCGATACTGAACTTCTTGATGGAGTGACGTCAGACTTTGCCAAGACACGTTTGGATGATGACACACTGGACGAGCTTCGCTTTGGTAATCTGCCGTCCGTGCGTCGAGCCAAAAATGGGCAGTGTGTTACCCAACTACACTATGCACGTCAGGGCGTCATTACACCTGAAATGGAATACATCGCGATTCGTGAAAACATGGGTCGCCAGCAATATGCAGATGAGCAACTGAATCGTCAGCACCCGGGTCAGAACTTTGGTGCTAATCTTCCAAAAGAAATTACTCCGGAATTTGTCCGCAAAGAAGTGGCGGAAGGCCGCGCGATCATCCCTTCCAATATTAACCACCCTGAATCTGAGCCAATGATCATTGGCCGTAATTTTCTGGTGAAAGTGAACGCTAATATCGGTAACTCATCAGTCACCTCATCAATTGAAGAAGAAACCGAGAAGTTGGTGTGGTCTACCCGCTGGGGTGCAGATACCGTCATGGATTTGTCGACGGGTCGAAACATCCATGAAACCCGAGAGTGGATTTTGAGAAACAGCCCTGTGCCAATTGGCACTGTTCCTATGTATCAGGCTCTTGAGAAAGTAAACGGTATCGCTGAAAACCTGACGTGGGAAGTGATGCGCGACACCCTTATTGAGCAGGCAGAGCAGGGTGTTGATTATTTCACTATCCACGCTGGTGTGCTGCTGCGCTTCGTACCAATGACCGCTAAGCGTGTCACTGGCATTGTTTCCCGAGGTGGCTCTATCATCGCCAAGTGGTGTCTGGCGCATCATCAGGAAAGCTTCCTCTACACCCACTTCCGCGAGATTTGTGAAATCTGTGCGAAGTATGATGTGGCATTGTCGTTGGGTGATGGTCTGCGTCCGGGATCTATTGCCGATGCTAACGACGAAGCTCAGTTCTCAGAACTTCGCACTCTTGGTGAGTTGACCAAGGTGGCTTGGGAGTACGACGTTCAGGTGATGATTGAAGGCCCGGGCCACGTGCCAATGCACATGATCAAAGAAAACATGGAAGAGCAGTTAGAGCATTGCCACGAAGCGCCTT
Organism: Grimontia sp. SpTr1; assembly: GCF_947387585.1. Classification (NCBI taxonomy): domain Bacteria; kingdom Pseudomonadati; phylum Pseudomonadota; class Gammaproteobacteria; order Vibrionales; family Vibrionaceae; genus Grimontia; species Grimontia sp. SpTr1. The sequence goes on along the minus strand of NZ_CANDOD010000019.1, from coordinate 100,939 downwards.
TCTACACGCTTGGACCTTTGACGACAGACGTTGCTCCAGGCTATGACCACATCACTTCCGGTATTGGTGCGGCGATGATTGGCTGGTTTGGCTGTGCCATGCTTTGCTACGTGACACCAAAAGAACATTTAGGACTTCCGAATAAAGATGACGTGAAAGTCGGCCTGATTACCTACAAGCTCTGTGCTCATGCGGCTGATTTGGCGAAAGGACACCCTGGGGCTCAAGTACGTGACAATGCGTTGTCTAAAGCGCGCTTCGAATTCCGTTGGGAAGATCAGTTCAACCTGGCGCTCGACCCAGATACTGCGCGCGCTTATCACGATGAAACTCTCCCACAGGAGTCAGGCAAAGTGGCGCACTTCTGCTCTATGTGTGGCCCTAAATTCTGCTCAATGAAAATCAGTCATGAAGTTCGTGATTATGCCAAAGGCCTTGATCTAGGCGAAGGCATCGAAGTGAAAATGTTGGAAGATCCGCTTGAAGGCATGAAGCAAAAATCGGCGGAATTTCTTGCTAAAGGCAGCGAACTCTACCACCAGAAAGCGTAGGAGGTGCTATGAACACCTCTCCCGTGTTTCCAAGGATAGAGGGGGGCATAGGCCCTCTCTATCCGGTGGTTGATGATATTGCCCTGTTGAAGCGTTTGCTGGCTTTTGGTGTGCGTACAGTTCAGCTTAGGATTAAAGATGCCAATCATCCTAACCTTGATGCCATGATCAAAGAGGCTGTTTCTTGCGGCCGTCTTTGTCAGGCTCAGGTATTTATCAACGATCACTGGGAAAAGGCTCTCGATGCCGGTGCATATGGGATCCATCTGGGTCAGGACGATTTGAAATCGGCGGACCTTGATGCGATAGCCCGTGCAGGTATTCGCCTTGGAGTGTCCACCCGAACGTCTGATGAACTGGATTTAGCCTTGTCTCTTAACCTGAGCTATTTAGCTATCGGCCATATTTTCCCAACGCCCACCAAACAGATGCCCACTCCACCCCAGGGCGTGGCGCAGTTGTCGAAGCATTTAGCGACAGTAGCAGGGAAAGTACCGACAGTGGCTATTGGGGGAATCGATCTCGCTAAAGCCCGAGAAGTCTGGCAAAGCGGCGTGGATGCGATTGCTGTTGTGCGGGCGGTCACCCAGTCCTGTGACTTGGCGGCAACGCTTCAATCATTCGCTGAGGTGCTGACAGAGGAGGCGAGAAATGAGCGTATCGTCGTCGAACAAAGCTAGTCTGTCAGACTGTGAGTTTGACCGTTACAGTCGCCAAATCATGTTGGATAACTGGGGCGAAGAGGCGCAACTGAAACTTTCCCAAGCCAAAGTACTGATAGTGGGATGTGGTGGTCTTGGAACTGCGGCATCGCAGTATTTGGCCGGGGCAGGAGTCGGACAGTTAGTGCTGGCTGATGGCGATGTGCTGGAGCGTTCAAACTTGCCGAGGCAAATTGCTTATCGTGAAAAGGACTTAGGCAAAGGTAAGGCGAAAGCGCTGAGTGAACAACTCAATGCGTTGAACAGCCTCATCCAATGTCGGCCCGTCACTCGTCAGCTAGATGGAATGGTGCTGGAGCTCGAAGCTTCCCTAGCCGATATCGTGCTTGATTGTAGCGACAACATGGCAACCAGACAGGCGGTGAATGCCGCCTGTGTGAAACTGGGCAAACCGCTGATTGCCGGTGCAGGCATTGGTTGGCAAGGTCAACTGATGACTTTCGATTTCAGGACCTCTTCCTCGCCTTGTTATCACTGCATATTTCCCTCCCATCAGGACCCTCACTCGAGGAGTTGTCAGAGTGCCGGTGTCGTAGGGCCAGTAGTGGGCAGTATTGGCAACTTTCAGGCTTTAGAAGCGCTGAAGCTGCTGATAGGCGAGTCTCTTCCTGCGAACTTTTATCAGTTTGATGGACAGTCATTTTCGCTCAAAAAGATGCTGATTGCTCGCGATCCTGAGTGCGCCATTTGTCAGCCTCGCGCACTTCTAAATAAGGAGGTCTCACATGCAGATCTTGCTTAATGATGAAGCCTATTCGCCAAAAACTGCCAGCGATTTGCTGGCATTGGTGAGTGAATTATCTCTGCCTGAACAGTCGGTGGCGATCGCTCTGAACGGTGAAATTATCCCCCGTAGCCAGTGGCAATCTACACCACTGTCTGAGGGTGTTCAGATCGCTATGTTTCAGGCCATTGCCGGAGGTTAATGATGTTAAAGATCGCTGATAAAACTTTTTCCTCACGCCTGTTTACCGGTACAGGAAAGTTCTCTGGTACCCAGGTGATGGCAGAGAGTATCGCCGAAAGTGGCTCCGAGTTAGTTACCATGGCGCTAAAACGTGTCGATATCCAAAAGCGTGATGATGACATTCTGGCGCCGCTGATTGCGTCGGGTGTGAATCTGTTGCCTAACACGTCGGGTGCAAAAACCGCGAAAGAAGCCATTTTTGCGGCAAGACTTGCCCTTGAGGCGCTGGGAACGAACTGGCTGAAGCTCGAAATTCATCCTGATCCTAAATACCTGATGCCTGACCCGATTGAAACCTTGAAAGCGGCCGAAGCACTGGTCAAAGAAGGCTTTGTGGTGCTGCCATATTGCCACGCCGATCCTGTGCTTTGTAAGCATCTGGAAGAAGCTGGTTGTGCGGCCGTGATGCCGCTCGGTGCGCCTATTGGCAGCAATAAGGGGCTGGCATCAAGGGATTTTCTCGACATCATCATCGATCAGGCCAAAGTGCCAGTCGTGGTAGATGCGGGTATTGGAGCCCCTTCCCATGCTGCTGAAGCGATGGAAAAAGGTGCAGATGCTGTACTGGTGAATACAGCGATTGCTGCGGCAGCTGACCCTGTCGAAATGGCTAAGGCATTCAAGTTAGCCGTAGAAGCAGGACGTATGGCGTATGAGTCAGGCTTAGCAGGTCAGGTAAAACAAGCTGTCGCTTCCAGTCCACTCACCGCTTTTCTTGATGAGCTGGCGTGACGGGAGGAGATATGGCTTTTTCTGATCATTGGCAGACGCTCAATTGGGATGATATCCGTCTCTCGATTTACAGCAAAACGGAAGCGGATGTTCAGCGGGCACTGGCCAAGCCAAAGCGGAATTTGGAGGACTTCAAAGCGTTGATCTCGCCCGCTGCGGAGCCCTTCCTTGAAGCGATGGCGCAGCAAGCTGCCGCACTGACACGCCGTCGATTCGGCTATACGGTCAATTTCTACGTGCCGCTTTATCTGTCGAACCTTTGCGCCAATGCTTGTACCTATTGCGGCTTTTCAATGGAAAACCGTATCAAGCGACGCACTTTGTCGCTGGATGACATTGAGCGAGAGTGCGAAGCGATTAAAGCAATGAACTTTGACAGCATCCTTTTGGTGACGGGTGAGCATCAAACCAAAGTGGGGATGGACTATTTTCGAACCTCAGTGCCTGCTATTAAGCATCATTTCAGCTATCTCGCCATGGAGGTACAACCCATGGAAACGAAAGACTATGCTGAGCTTAAAGGTCTGGGTCTAGACGCAGTGATGGTCTATCAGGAAACCTATAATCGCTCGACCTATGCCGAACATCATCTGCGTGGTAACAAGACGGATTTTGCTTTCCGTCTTGATACCCCTGACAGGCTTGCCCAAGCAGGGATCGACAAGATTGGCATTGGTGCTTTGATTGGACTGGATGAGTGGCGAACTGATTGCTTCTTTGTCGCCAGTCACCTTGAGTACATGGAGCGCACTTACTGGCGAAGCCGTTACTCGATTTCCTTTCCAAGGCTCCGTCCTTGTGAAGGTGCTGTGCAGCCAAAGTCGGTGATGACGGATAGGCAGCTGGTTCAACTTATCTGTGCCTATAGGTTGCTTAACTCAGAAGTGGAGCTTTCTCTATCGACCCGAGAGTCGCCTGAATTTCGTGATAAAGTGCTGCCACTTGGGATCACTTCGATGTCAGCAGCCTCGAAAACCCAGCCCGGTGGTTACGCCGATGATGAGCCTGAACTGGAGCAGTTTTCGGTTTCGGACGAACGTAGCGCGAGTGCTGTAGCTAATGCAGTAAAAGCAGCGGGCTTTGAAGTGGTTTGGAAGGATTGGGAGCAGGGATACTCTGGATGAGACGATAGTGTCCTTAATAGTCTTGACTCAAATATAAGATGGTTTGTAAAAATCTTGACTTTTATGTGGCTAAGGGGTTTCACCGCGCTAGACTGGTAAAGATTTTCAGTTGGTTATCAAGGAAGATAATAATGAAAAAAGTAGTTCTATCTATGTCCTTTGCCTTTATTGTCGCTTCGTGCACATCGACAATTGAGTCAAGCCCTTACAAACCTTCAGCGAGCGAGTTTGATATTAAGTCAGCGAAACGCTCCTTGTCCAAGTACGATGCAGTAACTGTGGATGATGATGGATTTATTGTCGTGAGCCATCAAATTCAGAGTGGCTACAAGTGGGATAAAATTGGTATGCGACAATATGGTTACGAAACTGCATGTGAGTGGCTGGAGTGGTATATTGATCGCGGCTTTATAGTGAATGTTTGGGCAAAAGGTCGAGGCGGAAGCTATGAATTTTATAACGCTGATAGATGTGCTGAAGGCCCTCCTACAAACTTGTAAAGAAAGGGCTCGAAAGAGCCCTTTTAAACTTTACTAATTTGAAATTGGAGCAGTTGCCTGCTTAAGCCACGCCAAGTCTTCCCCTTCCATTGATGGGCTAACATCCTGCCACACTTTCTGGTGGTAATCGTTCCACCAGGCAATCTCGCTGTCAGTCAGCAGTGATACATCCACTAAGCGGCGATCGATTGGTGCACGGGTTAATGACTCAAAACCAAGCACAGTCATGTCGCCCTGGGTTGGCACTTCTACCACCAACTCTAGATTTTCGATGCGGATACCAAAGGCATCAGCGCGGTAATAGCCTGGCTCATTTGACAACACCATACCTGGCAACAGCGCAACGGTATTCGGCGCTTTGGCAATGCGTTGAGGGCCTTCATGGACGCTTAGGAAGTGACCTACGCCGTGGCCAGTGCCATGGTCGTAGTCGAAGCCGTTAGCCCACAGGTGCTGACGCGCCAGCGCATCCAGTTGGCTACCAGCGGTACCCTTCGGAAAACGTGCAGTTGCCAGAGAAATGTGGCCTTTTAGTACCAGTGTAAAAGCCTGCTTTACTTCGTCGGAGCACTCACCAATCGCAACAGTGCGGGTGATATCGGTCGTACCATCCGGATACTGACCGCCTGAGTCCACCAGATAGACATTGTTCAGCTCAAGCTCGCCCGGCTCAGGTTGGTTCAGGTGGTTGTAATGGCACATAGCTGCATTGCCACCTGCTGCTGAGATAGTATCGAAGCTCAAATCTGCCAGGGTTTTATCTAGTTCGCGGAAGCTGTAGAGCTTGTCAGAAAGTTCAGCTTCGTTTGGCAGATTGCCCGCGGCGACTTCTTTATCCAGCCAGGCAAGGAAGCGGCTGACTGCCACGCCATCGCGGACATGGCTTGCTTTCATACCTGCGACTTCTACTGCGTTTTTGGCCGCTTTTGGCAGCATGCATGGGTCGGCAGCGTGAACGATAATAGCACCGTTTTGATTCAGTACCTGACTTGCCCAGGCATTGCTGGTTTGCGGGTCGACCAACACAGATTGGCCGGATAGTGCAGCCAGAGCCGATTCCAGTGCTTCTGGAGCTTGAACCGATACGCCTTCGCTCACATGTGCAGAGAAACCTTCAGGCAGGCGCGCAGGGTCGATAAACAGAGTGACTTCGCCTTTGGCATTGACGATAGCGCTGGCCAGCACCACGGGCAGACGTGATACATCACCACCACGGATATTCAGAAGCCAACAGATGCTGTCGAGCTGACTTAAAAGCGCTGCATCAGCACCAGATTTAGCAATTGCAGTACCGATTTCACGGCGTTTATCTTCGCTGTTTTGACCCACAATGTTGGTGCCCATCAGCCTTGCATCGGTCAGCAGGGGGGCAGGGCGATCATGCCATGCAGTATCGACCGGGTTGGTATCTACACACACCAAATCCAGCTTACCCTCGACCTGTTTCTTCGCAGATGCCAGCCAGTTCGCGCTATGAAGGCGTGGGTCAACGGCAACTTTGCTGCCTTGAGGCAGGTTGTCTTGCAGCCATTGCAGGGCAGGCTCTTCAATCAGATGACGGTATTCGAAAATGTCATCAGGCACTTGCTTGCGTACCTGTACCGTGTAGCGGCCATCAACAAACATCGCGGCTTTGTCTCGCGCGATAACCGCCGCACCCGCTGAGCCAGTAAAACCTGTCGCCCAGTGGAGGCGTTCATTGTGCTCGGGGATGTATTCGCCGAGAAATTCGTCTTCATGAGGAATGATCAGAGCGTCCAGTGCCTGTTCTTCCAGCCAGCGTCTCAATGCATCGACGCGCTGCGCAATAATGGCGTGCATTCTTCGTCCTTATTTGGGTGATCGTATAGGGGTCTTTGGTTGTCTAAGCTATCTGTTTTCATCTGCCGCTGCAATTTCTGTCATATGTCGACAACGTGAAATAATCAGCTGCCGTAACCAGCTATGGCCAGGATCGGATTGCTGACTTTGATGCCAGAACAGGGTATATGCCATGGGCGGTAAAGGTGTTGGTAATGACAACACGTGTAAATTGAGTTGCTTAGCGACGGCTGCTGCAAAATGCGCCGGCGCGGTAAACACCAAGTCGGTATGGGTGCAAAGGCTCGCAGCACTGTTGAAATCCGGTACATACATTGCGATGTCGCGCTCAATGCCCCGCTCTGCAAGTTTATAGTCAAGCAGCCAGCGATCGCTGCCATCACACCTAACCTGAACGTGTCGCTGTTTCAGGTAGGTATCCAAATCCCATTTTGCTTCATTTAGCACGGGGTGATCTTTTCTCACTATCACCCGTTGCTCATCCTGATAAAGCTCCTCATAGATGATGCCTTTCGGCGGCATCATCGTCAGCATGGCGTCAGCAGGGTTAAGGTCTTTTCCCGTAATGCCAAAATCTACCTCACCACGTGCCATGGCGTCGAAAGTTTGCCCGCTCCAAGCTTGGGTATCCAGCGTGATTGAGGGAGCTGCGTCGAGGATTTCACCTAAAAATCGGGGAAGCAGCAGAGGATAGGCACTTTCGACCAGTGAGAAGTGAAAACGGCGATCGCTGGTTGCCGGGTTGAATTCATCCGAGACTGTCAGCCCTTCAATGTGCCCTAGCAGGCTTTTCAGTCCTGGTTTTAAGGACAAGGCTTTCGGCGTTGGGTAAAGGCCACGGGAAGTGCGGTTGAACAAGGGGTCATCAAACTGCTCTCGAAGCTTGGCGAGGCTCTTACTGACCGCGGATTGACTGAGATGAAGACGCTGCGCAGCCCGGGTGACGTTGCTTTCTTCCAGTAATACATGAAGACAGATCAGCAGGCTGAGATCGAAACGAAGCAGTTGGTTGAGGTTCATTAGATGTTATTCCTAATGGGAATGTCTGACCTGAATATAAACCATTTTTGTTCATATCAAAATCCCACTACACTCCGCCTCAAATCATCAGGAGTTCTTTATGTCTACCCCTTCTTCCAAGCCTGATAGCCGACTTGTGGCCCTCATGGTCCTGCTGGTGCTGTTCAGCCCACTGGCAATCGATATTTACTTGCCTGCGATGCCACTGATGGCGGCAGAGTTTGATGTGGCCTCTACCCGAATTCAGGACACCATTTCCTGGTTTATGGTAAGTCTGGGTCTTGGCCAGCTTCTGGCAGGACCTTTGGCAGACCGTTATGGCCGCCGTCCAGTCGCGATAGCCGGTATCGTGATTTATAGCTTGAGCTCGGGCTTTGCCTGGGTTGCAAGTTCGCTGGATGCGCTGCTTTTTGCCCGTCTGATGCAAGGTGCAGGCGCTTGTGCAACCTCTGTATGTGCATTCGCTGCCGTGCGTGACAGCTTTGGCGGTAAACGAAGCGGCCAGATGATCAGCTACCTTAACGGCGCTATCTGTTTCATTCCTGCTCTGGCACCGCTTTTGGGCGCATGGTTAACGGCGCAGTTTGGCTGGCGTTCAAACTTCAGCTTTATGATGGCGTATGCACTGGTGGCCTTAGTGCTGGTATTGACCCTGTTCCGCGAAACCCGTCCGGCAGACACGGACAGCAGCGGCAAACTGCTGAGCCCTTCGCGTTACTGGCAGGTTTTGAAAGAGCCAGTGTTTGTGTATCACGCTGTGCTTTGTATGCTGGCGATGTCGGTGATCCTGGCTTATGTCACCTCAGCGCCGGTTCGCCTGATTAATGGCCTTGGCCTTACCATGGAGCAATTCACCCTGTGGTTTGGTGTCAATGCGGTGCTGAACATCACAGCATCCATGACGGCGCCAAAAGTCATGGATAAATTTGGCAGTCGCAAAACCCTGAATGCCGGCATGTTACTGTTGGTGTTTGCAGGTGGCCTGATGGCTGCACTCAGCACCACACAAGCTGCCTGGGCATTTATGGTACCTGTCTTCCTGTCATCATTTGGTTTCGCCTGGATTCTGGGCTCAGCGGCGGGTAAAGCGCTGGAGCCGTTTGGTCAGCGCGCGGGTACGGCAGCCGCTCTGCTGGGTCTTTTCCAGATGAGTGGCGCAGGTGTGCTGGTCAGCCTGACACAACGCGCAGGTCTTTCTGAGCCACACCTTCTGGTCTTTCACATGTTGCTGCTGGCACCAGGCCTTTTGCTGCTGTGGTCGTCGAAAGGTAAACGCTGGCATACCGCAGAAGCGTAAAACTTAGCGAATTCACTAATAAGACGCGAAAAGCGCGACGGTCTCGACAACCGTTATTCCATCATTTACCCGTTAATTGCTCATTAGCGGGTATTTTTTTGTTGCTTATTTGGCTTGGGAAGTATATTTAGTGTGCGAATTTCTCAGATCTTCCCGATTTCGGGGTGCCAGCCAAATCAAGGGCTGTTCGCACACTCCTTCGTAAATACATACACAGGCAGTTAAATATTATGTCGATGTCGACAATTGAATTAGCTCGTCATCTGGAGATGCTAGAAGAATCTCCGGAAAAAATGATGTTCGGTAAATTGCTCACTGAATTGAGCGGCATGAGTGAAGAGCGCGTAAAAAGCGCTGCGCGTCAGGTGCCAATCAGTGGCCTTCGCGAGCTGGTACACCAGTTTAATAAAGTGATTGATGAGCGCAAAGGTGAGCGTGTGCTGGAATTGGCACAAGAGCTGGCAAACGACGGTATTTCTGTCGATGAGCTGCGCGACTACCTCGCGCAGCGCAGCGCCTGATTATTTCGCTTTCCCTTTTCGCTGCTGAATCAGCAAACCGACAACAATCATTACCAGACCGATTAAGGTCGTAGGATGAATTTGTTCTCCAATAATTTGCGACAGCAAGATCAGCGAAATAAAAGGTGAAATAAAGATCAGGTTACTGATCTTGGCGGTATTAGTGGCAAGCTTCATGGCATTAAGCCAAAGCACAAAAGTAATGCCCATCTCGAACAGACCGACATAGGTCACCGCCGCCCAGCCTTGCCATGGAATGCCACTCCAGTCGCTGGTGTACAGGCTAAGTCCAATCGAAAACGGCAAAGAAAGTAAGAAACCAAGCAGCAGCCCAATTACTGGGTCGGCTTGGTTTTTTGCGTTCAAAATCCAGTAACCCGCCCACAAAACCGTGGAAAGCAGCGCTAATCCGACGCCTAATGGGCTGTCGAATTGTAGGCCAAAGATATCCCCTTTGGTGGCAATGACCACTACACCGGCATAACCCAGTGCCGCCGCAATCCAGTCCTGTTTACGAATTTTCTGGCCTAGGAATACTGCTGCCATCAGCGTCAGGGTGATCGCCCAGCTGTAGTTCAATGGCTGCGCGAGAGAAGCGGGCAACAAATCATAAGCTTTGAACAGTACCAGATAATAAATCAGCGGGTTGATAAGCCCGAGCAGCAGGTAATACAGCGGTCGTTTGGCAAAGGTAGACGTCAACAGGTGCAATTTGCCCTGAAAGCCTGCCACCGCAGCCAGAGAAATTGCCGACACCACACTGGCGGCGGCCAGCATCTGGATCGGCGTCATATAGCTCAGGGTGATTTTAAAAGCCGTCGCGACGGTCGACCAAAGGAGCACCGCAGCCAATCCGTAGCCAATCGCAAGGCGGTCATTCATAGGAGAATCACTTATAAAAAATGAGGGAGAGAATGCGGCAGTCTAGAGCAAGATATACTCAATAGAAAAGCTGGACATTTATCCAGTGTCTGATTAGCCTTCAATACAGTTAGCGTATTGGAAATAAAAGGGTATCGGCATGCAGCTTGAAGCGCTGTTTTCAGACAGTCTGGTATGGATGGCAGCAGGGGCTGGCGCAGGTGTCACGGCGTTATTGGCGGCGCTATACCATCGTATGGCAAAACAAAGCCTGCAGGCCTTGCATGAGCAATTGCGGGAAGCTGATGAAAAGCACAGCCAGTCTGAGATTGGTCGGCTGAAAGGCGAAAACCAGACCTTGCAGGATGAGCTTGATGGCATGGATCTGGAACGTGATCGCTTAAGCTCCGAGCTTCGCACTCAATATGGCAAGCTCGCGGCGGCGGCAGAAAAGCTGCGCCAGATGGAAACCCTGCGCGCTGAAAAAGCCCAATTGGCCGATACCGTTGAGAACCTTCGTGATACCAAAGCGGCACTGGAGTTGACCCTTCGCGAGCAGCAAACCCGTACCGAAGAGCAGCTTGAAGCTGCAGAAGAGAAAATCAAACTGCTTGAAGGCGCGGAGGAGCGTCTTCGCGTTCAGTTCGAGGCGCTCGCCAACAAAGTCTTCGACCACAAAACCCGCACTGTGGATGAGCAAAACCGCCAGAGTCTCGAATCTCTCCTTAGTCCTTTGAAAAACGAGCTGGAAGGTTTCCGTAAGCAAGTCAGTGACAGCTTTGGCGAACAGGCCAAAGAGCGCCACACCCTGGTGCATGAAATCAAAAACCTCCAGCAGCTTAACGAAGCCATGACTCGTGAAGCGGTGAACCTGACTCAGGCGCTCAAAGGCGACAACAAGCAGCAGGGCAATTGGGGTGAAGTGGTTCTTGCCCGTGTACTGGAAGAATCCGGCCTTCGTGAAGGGTATGAATACGAGACTCAGGTCAGCCTTGAGAACGAGCAGGGTAAACGCTACCAGCCGGACGTCATCGTACGCTTGCCGCAAGGGAAAGATGTCGTGATTGATGCCAAGATGGCACTGGTGGCGTATGAACGTTACTACCATGCGGAATCGCTGGTAGATAAAGACAATGCACTGCGCGAGCACATTGCCGCCATTCGCGGTCATATCCGAGGCCTTGGTCGCAAGGACTATCATCAGCTTCATGGCATTCAAAGCCTCGATTATGTGCTGATGTTTATTCCTGTTGAACCTGCGTTCCAGATTGCCATCGAAGCAGAGCCTTCCCTTATCCGAGAAGCGCTGGACCACAACATCATGTTGGTGAGCCCAACTACTTTGCTGGTGGCGCTCCGCACCATCAATAATCTGTGGCGCTTTGAGCACCAGAACCAGAATGCCCGTGTGATTGCAGAAAAAGCCGGCAAGCTTTACGACAAAATTCGTCTGTTTGTGTCGGACATGGAAGCCATGGGATCGGCGCTCGATAAAGCGTCAGATAGCTATCAAAACGCCGTGAACAAGCTTTCCAGCGGGCGTGGCAACATTTTGCGTCAGGCCGAGAGCTTTAAAACGCTGGGTGTGGAAGTGAAGCGCGATATCAGTCCGGCTATGCTGAAAAGAGATACGACAGAAGAGAATGATGATGTTGTGACCTTACCCGTCTCAAAGGATTAAACGGACAGTCACTTGGCGCACTAAGCGCTTTGAGCATGCTCTGCGTATAAAGTACACTAAGCGCAAAATATCGGGCGTTTTCTTCTTTTCCGGCCCGGTGTTACTCAGGGGTTAATAATGACAGATATGACACAGGGCGTGACGCAAGACGCGGAACAGAATACCACCCACTTTGGCTTCAAGACCGTCGCTAAAGATGAGAAAGCCGGTATGGTTGCCAACGTCTTCCACAATGTGGCGGCAAAGTACGACATCATGAACGATGTGATGTCCATGGGTATTCACCGTATCTGGAAACGCTTTACCATTGATTGCAGCGGTGTGCGTCCGGGTCATCGTGTTCTCGACCTGGCTGGCGGTACTGGCGATCTGACGGCCAAATTCTCCCGCATCGTGGGCGAGAAAGGTCAGGTGGTGTTGGCAGACATCAACAACTCAATGTTGAATGTCGGTCGCGACAAACTGCGTGATCTGGGTATCGTCGGCAACGTGAATTACGTGCAGGCGAACGCGGAAGAGCTGCCATTCCCTGATAACTACTTTGATTGCATCACCATTGGCTTTGGTCTTCGTAACGTTACTGATAAAGACAAGGCACTGCGTTCCATGTACCGCGTACTGAAGCCGGGTGGCCGTCTGCTGGTGCTGGAATTTTCCAAGCCAATCGTTGAGCCGCTGTCAAAAGTCTATGACGCCTACTCTTTCCACCTACTGCCGAAAATGGGCGAAATTATCGCGAATGACGGCGAAAGCTACCGTTATTTGGCTGAATCTATCCGCATGCACCCTGATCAGGACACTCTGAAGGGCATGATGGAAGAGGCAGGTTTCGAGCAAACCAAATACTTCAACCTGACCGGTGGTATTGTTGCCCTGCACCGCGGCTACAAATTCTAAGGGGTCGGGAATGCCATTAGACCCATTAGTCACCGCCGTTGTTGAGACCAGCTTAAACACTCTGCTCAAGCAGGATGTGGAGAGCCAACGTCGCTTAGCGAGACTCAAAGGCAAAGTGCTGCGTGTGCGCCTGACAGACATCAACAAGCAGTTGGTGTTTGTGTTTAGCCAGCAAATCGATGTACTGGCGGATTTTGAAGGTGACGCAGATTGCGACTTGGCGTTGGCTATTTCCGTTGCGCCACAGCTGAAAGACAAAGCCAACCTGACCAAACTCATCAAAGAAGACAAATTGCATCTGGACGGTGATATTGATGTTGCCCAGCAGTTTTCCAACCTTCTGAATGGTCTTAACCCGGATATCGCAGAGTGGCTCTCGCATTACACCGGAGATGTGGTCGCACACACCCTGGTTCGAGGTGCCCAGCAAGGGTTGGCATTACTTAAGCAGATGACCGAACGTAACCAGCGCTATGTCGGTGAGCTGGTGGTCGAAGAATGGCGACTGGCCCCAGGTGCGCTGGAAGTGGCCTACTTTGCCGATCAAGTCGATGATGTTCAGAGTCAGGCTTCCCGCCTGTCAGCCCGACTTGAAGCGTTCGAAAAGAAATTGGCTGAGGTGGAGAGCGCATGACACCCAGCGAAATCCGCCGCCTCTACAAAATTACCCAAGTCCAGCTCAGTTATGGGCTGGATGAGCTGTTGCCGGACCAGCCGATAACCCGTGGCCCGCAATTGATGCGCAAAATGCTGTTTTGGATGAAGAATCAACATCCGGACAAGCAACTCGGTGAGCGTCTGCGTTTGGCGCTTCAAGAGCTGGGCCCTGTGTGGATCAAGTTCGGCCAGATGATGTCTACCCGCCGTGACCTTTTTCCGCCTGCGATTGCCGACCAGCTTGCTTTGCTGCAAGACCAGGTTGAACCGTTTGACGGCAAGCTGGCCAAAGCGCAAATGGAAAAAGCCCTTGGTGGGCCGCTGGAAAACTGGTTTGACGATTTCAGCGAAACCCCGCTGGCATCAGCCTCGATTGCACAGGTTCATACCGCGACCTTGAAAGAAAACGGTCGCGAAGTCGTGCTCAAGGTGATTCGCCCTGACATCCTCCCTGTCATTCAGGCCGACATCAAACTCATGTACCGCATGGCGCGTATGGTCGCGCGTTTCCTGCCGGAAGCAAGACGCTTAAAGCCGGTGGAAGTGGTGCGTGAGTACGAAAAGACCTTGCTCGACGAGTTGGATTTGATGCGTGAAGCGGCCAATGCGATCCAGCTTCGCCGCAACTTTGAAAACGACCATATTCTCTATGTGCCGGAAGTGTTCAGCGATTACTGCCGCTCGAGCCTGATGGTGTCTGAGCGCATCTATGGCATTCAGGTGTCTGATATCGAAGGGCTGAAAGCCAACGGTACTGATCTCAAGCTTCTGGCTGAGCGCGGCGTGCAGGTCTTCTTCACCCAGGTGTTCCGAGACAGTTTCTTCCACGCAGACATGCACCCGGGCAATGTGTTCGTTTCCTATGAACACCCGGAAGACCCGCAGTGGATTGGTCTGGATTGCGGCATTGTTGGCACGCTGAACCGTGAAGATAAGCGTTATCTGGCAGAAAACTTTCTGGCTTTCTTCAACCGTGACTACCGCAAAGTCGCGGAACTGCACGTCGATTCAGGCTGGGTGCCGCACGATACCAATGTCGATGAGTTCGAATTTGCTATCCGTACCGTGTGTGAGCCAATTTTCGAAAAGCCGTTGTGCGATATTTCATTTGGGCATGTGCTGCTGAATCTGTTTAACACTGCGCGCCGCTTCAACATGGAAGTGCAGCCTCAATTGGTTCTGCTGCAAAAAACACTGCTTTATGTGGAAGGGTTGGGGCGCCAACTTTATCCGCAACTGGATTTGTGGGATACCGCCAAGCCGTTCCTTGAAGACTGGATGTCACGTCAGGTCGGCCCTCAGGCTGTGATCAACGCCATCAAAGAAAGAGCGCCTTTCTGGGCGGAGAAACTGCCGGAATTGCCAGAGCTGGTTTACGACAGTCTTAAGCAAGGCCGTCAGGTTAACCAACGAATGGATGCCATGTACCGCGAATTTATGCTGGCGCGTAAGCAGCAAAACCGAGCCCGCTTCCTGATGGGTGTTGGCGCTACGCTGCTGGTGACTTCTGCCATACTGTATAGCAATCAGGTAGAACTCTTACCTCAGTTGACCGGTGGCACCGCGCTGTTTAGCTGGTTATTTGCATGGCGCGCATTTAATAAGTGAAATTAAAGAAATAAGTTGTAACATTGAGGGGATAAACTCCGGTTACTTTTTTATTCACCACATAACGCAGAGGTAACACTAGCATGGGTGGTATTAGTATTTGGCAACTGCTGATCGTAGCAGTGATCGTTATTCTTCTGTTCGGAACCAAAAAGCTGCGTAACATCGGCGGCGACTTGGGTTCGGCGGTAAAAGGCTTCAAGAAAGCCATGTCTGATGAAGACAAAAAAGATGCTGATTTCGGCCAGGAAAAACTGGAAGAGAAAGGCAGCAACACAGCTCAAAAAAGCGAAGCGAAAGACAAAGAGCAGGCATAATCCGTGTTTGATATCGGTTTTTGGGAGCTGATCCTGATCGCCGTTGTCGGTCTGGTGGTGCTCGGCCCCGAACGTTTACCTGTGGCCATCCGCAATGTGTCCCGATGGGTGGGTGCGGCGCGTAGAATGGCAGGCTCCGTGAGAGATGAGCTCGAACAAGAGCTGAAAATCCAGGAGCTTCAGGAGAACCTGAAAAAAGCCGAGCAGATGGGTATGCAAAACCTGTCACCAGATCTGCAACAGTCTGTAGATGAGCTTAAAAAAGCAGCGGAAGATGTTCAGCGCCCTTACGCCCCGAAAAGCGAAAGTGAGCCTGCTGCAGACGCTGCCAATGCTTCCAGCCCAACCAAGGATAAAACCGAGTAAGGTTTTATCCGGGCTTCAGTTTTTGTCGAGAAACTATGTCATCTGTTGAAGATACCCAACCGCTCATCAGCCATCTTACCGAGCTGAGAGATCGTCTGCTGCGCGCATTGCTGGCTGTGCTGGTGGTGTTCTTGGCGCTGGTTTACTTTGCCAACGACATTTACACCTTCATTTCCGAGCCACTGGTTTCCCAGTTGCCGGAAGGCACCAGCATGATTGCGACGGATGTGGCCTCGCCCTTCTTCACGCCCATCAAGCTGACCTTGGTGGTGTCGGTGTTTGTTGCGGTGCCTATGATCCTCTATCAGGTTTGGGCATTTATTGCCCCGGGCCTGTACAAACATGAAAAGCGCCTGATATTCCCGCTGTTAGCCTCCAGCTCACTGTTGTTCTATTGCGGTGTGGCGTTTGCCTACTTCGTGGTTTTCCCGCTGGTATTTGGCTTTTTTACCTCGATTGCCCCGGTAGATGTTCAGATAGCTACAGACATTGCCAGCTATCTGGATTTCATTCTGGCACTGTTTATGGCCTTCGGCCTGGCGTTTGAGATCCCGGTAGCGATTTTGCTGCTGACTTGGACGGGTGCAGTTGAGCCTGATGATCTGCGCAAGAAGCGCCCATACATCGTCGTCGCGGCGTTTG
This sequence comes from Grimontia sp. SpTr1, assembly GCF_947387585.1. Lineage (NCBI taxonomy): Bacteria > Pseudomonadati > Pseudomonadota > Gammaproteobacteria > Vibrionales > Vibrionaceae > Grimontia > Grimontia sp. SpTr1. The sequence goes on along the minus strand of NZ_CANDOD010000019.1, from coordinate 84,655 downwards.
TGGTCGGTATGCTGCTGACACCACCTGACATCATTTCACAGACGCTTCTGGCGATCCCTATGTGTTTGCTGTTTGAAGTCGGTCTTTTCTTCTCCCGCTTCTACAAACCGCGCGGCGAAGAAAACGAAGAGAATGAAGAGCAAAGCCAGGGTTAACCTGAGCGTGTGCTGAACCAGAAAGCCAGTGATACACTGGCTTTTTTCTTATTCAGATCAAATGAAAAGGATTGAGCGTGATTGATATTGGGGTGAACCTCACCAGCAGCCAGTTCGACAAAGACAGGGAAGACGTCCTGTCGCGTGCCAAAGAAGCCGGTATCAGTGCCATGGTGCTGACAGGGACGGATCTGGAATCCAGTCCAGAGGCTGCCGCTATGGCCGCATCTCTGCCGGGTTTTGCGTTTTCCACCGCCGGCGTTCATCCCCATGATGCCAAAACCGTGGACGATTTGACGCTGCCATCTATCCGCGCTTTAGCCCATCAGCCTCAAGTGGTTGCCATTGGTGAATGTGGGCTCGACTTTAACCGCGACTTTTCACCAAGGCCGCAGCAAGAAGCGGTGTTTGAAGCGCATCTTAAACTCGCCGTTGAACTCAACTTGCCTGTGTTTCTTCATTGCCGTGACGCCCATGAGCGCTTTATGGCTATTCTGACGCCTTACCTCGATAAATTGCCGGGCGCCGTGTTGCACTGCTTTACGGGCTCTGAGGATGAGCTGAAAGCGTGCTTGGAAGCTGGGCTTTATATCGGCATTACCGGCTGGGTGTGCGATGAAAGGCGCGGTGAAGCCGTGCGTGCCATTGTGCCACTTATCCCTGATGACAAGCTGATGATTGAAACCGATGCACCGTATCTTTTGCCGCGGGATCTCAAGCCAAAACCCAAATCCCGTCGCAATGAACCCTGCTATTTGCCTCATATTGCATCAGAAATTGCTGCATTACGTCAGCAGGACACTGAGCAGTTGATCACACAAACCACCCTCAACACCCGTCGATTCTTTGGACTGTAACCGCTATGATGCTGTCAAAGCTCAAGCACTTGGATTAAGGAGGATACCGTGACCGTATCCATTCAGGGCGCGTTTCCGGCCCGTCGTATGCGCCGTCTGCGCAAACATGATTTCAGCCGCCGCCTGATGGCGGAAAACCAGCTTTCCGCCAGCGATCTGATTTACCCGATGTTCATTCTGATGGGGAAAAACCGTCGTGAAGCGATAGAGTCGATGCCGGGCATTGAGCGTTTGTCCATCGATCTTATGCTGTACGAAGCAGAATATCTGGCAAAACTGGGCGTACCTGCGATTGCCTTGTTCCCTGTTGTGCCGAAAGAATTTAAATCCGCAACTGCTGACGAGGCACATAACCCGGAAGGTCTGGTGCAGCGCGCCGTGCGTTTGCTGAAAGAGCACGTACCACAAATGGGCGTGATCACTGATGTCGCACTCGACCCATACACTTTGTCGGGTCAGGACGGTCTGACCGACGAAGATGGTTATGTGCTCAATGACGAAACCACCCAGGTGCTTATCCAGCAGGCCTTGTCCCATGCGGAAGCGGGCGCAGATATCGTGGCACCGTCAGATATGATGGACGGCCGCATCGGTGCTATCCGTGAAGCGCTGGAAGAGGCGGGCTACATTCACACCCAAATCATGGCGTACTCGGCGAAGTATGCGTCGGCATACTATGGCCCGTTCCGTGATGCGGTCGGCTCAGCTGCTAACCTCAAAGGCGGCGACAAGAAAACCTATCAGATGGATCCTGCCAACAGCGACGAAGCCATCCATGAAGTGGCGATGGACGTGAATGAAGGCGCGGACATGGTGATGGTCAAACCTGGCATGCCATACCTTGATGTGGTTCGCCGCGTGAAGACGGAGCTAAAGGTGCCGACGTTTGCGTACCAGGTTTCCGGTGAGTACGCGATGCACAAAGCGGCGTCCATGAATGGTTGGCTTGATGAGCGTAAAACCGTGATGGAATCCTTGATGTGTTTCAAGCGCGCTGGTGCAGACGGCATCCTGACGTACTTTGCCAAAGACGTAGCGCGTTGGCTGGCCGAAGAGCAGCAGATGGAAATCCCTGATCTGCCGAATCAGGAAGAGGCTGAATAAGCTGACCTACGATGAAAAAATGCCAGCGATTTGCTGGCATTTTTGTCTCTGGACGCCGGAGTATTTTAATTAAGGCGCGACATTTCGCTTAATGGGGTTTTGCAGGGAAATCAGGGTTTCTGTCGACTGCACCTCATCAATCGCCTGAAGCTTATCAATCAGCACGTATTGTAGCTCTTCAATCGAGCGGCACATCAGTTTGACGAAGATGTTATAGGCGCCCGTGGTGTAATAGGCTTCCACCACTTCATCAAGCTGTTGAAGCTTTTCCAGCGCCGAGTGGTAGTCCCGTGCGGCATAGAGGTTGATGCCGATAAAGCAGCACACATCGTAGCCCAGTGCTTTGGTGTTCACCAAAACTTCGGTGCCGGTGATGATGCCCGCCGATTTCATCTTTTCAACCCGCACGTGCACTGTGGCCGGGCTGACAGAAAAACGTTTCCCCATTTCCGCATAAGGCACTTTGGCATCCGCCATCAGGGTTCGTAGAATTTGGCGATCTAAATCATCTAATTTTGCAATTTCATTCATAGCGATTCACTAAACTCCATGTTACCCGCAGTTTCCGTGCATGAAACTTGACCAATTGATAGCCTTCCCAATACCGTGTGGTACAACTGATACAGAATTAAGACAGCTCAACTTCATTCTATGCGCCAAATATTTAAGTGGCTTTTTGTTACTGTTCTCTTTCTTCAAAGCGGCGCAGCACTAGCAGCCTATCAGGTTCTCGCCATTCATTCCTACCATCCGGACTTTTTCTGGACGGAATCCATTGTACGTGGAATCGAGAAGGGTGTTGAAGGGCAGGACATTGTTGTTGAGCATACCTATCTTGATACCAAGAGAATTCAATCCCCTGATTATCATGAAGAGCTGAAACGTCTGTATCTTACTCGCCTTGAAGAGCATCAATACGATGCCGTGCTGACCACAGATAATGCCGCGCTCTGGCTGGTCAACGAACTTGCTGAAGAAATTGGCAATGTGCCCGTGGTGTTTTCCGGTTTGAACAGTGCCAGTCTCGAGCCGTATCAGAACATTAATATGCTCGGTGGCGTTGAAGAACTGATTAACGTGCCGGCCAACGTTTCGTTGATCAAAAACCTTCACCCTGACACTGAGCGTGTTTGGCTCGCACTGGATGATGCTTATTCCAGCCGTCAGTACTGGCAGGCCATCTCACGTCAGTTGGACAGCGCCCCTGAGCTGGGTGTCGACATTCGCCGCATGCACAAAGTGAGCTTTGAGCAGTTGGTTGAACAGAGCGCCGTGCTGGAAGAGGGCGATGTGATTCTGTTTGTCTCCTTCTTCAAAGATGCCAATGGCGACTTTATGGAGCATGGCGATTTGCTCACCAAGGTCACACAAGCGACCACGGTGCCGGTTTACGGCGCGAACAGTTTTATGCTGCCTTACGGCATTGTCGGCGGCATCATGGTGGATGGCGAACACCATGGAAAGGTACAGGCAGGCTTGCTGATTGAAGCGCTAAACAGTGGTGAAATGCCAAAGATTATTTCTGACGCCAATCAGCTTATCTTTGAATACGATGTTGCCAAAAAGCGTCAAATCGACATAAGACAGTTTCCTCAAGCCACCATCAACAACCAGCCTCCATCTTTCTGGCAAGCCAACCGTGATGCAGTGCTAAGTAGCCTCGCCATCATGTTTATCGCTATGGTGATCATTGGCATTCTCACCAAGCACATGAACCGCCAGAAACAGGGTGAGCGGGCGCTGGCGCAAAGCCGGGCATTGTTCAAAGGTGTGTTTGATCAAAGCCATCAATATATTGCTTTGCTGGATTATCAAGGGCGTGTGATTTCCGCCAACGGTGCATTCCAGCGTTTGTTTCCCGAGTTTGGCAACCGCGGTTTCTTGCCATTATGGCGCTGGTCAGAATGGCTCAGTGCTGACAGGCTAAAACTTCACCTTGAATCCTTGATTGAAGGACAGGCGAGCCGTTTTGAAGTTTGTCTTTTGTCCGAGCAGCAAAACGAAGTGATTCTGGATGTGGCGCTCAAAGCCTTACCGGATCACAGCCATGCCGACGCGCAAATTCTGTTTGAAGCCCGCGATATCAGCCAGCGAAAACTGGCAGAGCAGAAGCTTCAGCGCAGTGAGGTGGAATACCGCATGCTCTATGAACAGCAGCCTGTAATGTTGCTGACCATTGATCAGCAATCGCGTATTCAATCCGTGAACCAGTGCACCACGGAGTGGCTGGGCTTTTCTAAACGCCATATGCTCGGACATAAAGTGACAGACTTTTATGCCGATGGCAGCCTACCGCCGAGAAGCCTTTTAAACGGGAAAGATCGGGAGCGGTTTGGGATCCGTCGCCGTGAGATCCGCTACCGCACCAGTGACGGCAAAGAGCGTTGGATTCGTGAAAGCATCCGCTCGACTCAGGTGCAATCCCAACTTTTATTAGTAGGAGAGGACATCACGGAAAATCGCCGAATGGAGCAACAGCTTCGTTATCAGGCGCAACATGATTTCCTGACCGGTTTGCTGAATCGGAACTACTTTGAAGCCAGATTGGTTGATGTACTGGGCACTTTGACTGAAAACGGTGCCACGCACGCCATGTTCTACATCGATCTCGACCAGTTCCGCGTGATTAACGATACCGTGGGTCATGAAGCGGGTGATGAAGCGCTCAAACAAACGGCGCAGGTTCTGCGTGAGTTGCTGCCTATTGGTGCGACGTTGGCACGTCTTGGTGGTGATGAGTTTGCGGTGATTTGTTATGACTGCAATGAGCAGGATGCTTTGGATCAGGGCAGGAAAATTCTCGATACGCTGAGCGAGCTTGATTTCTACTGGAAGAATACCCGTCTTGCGTTGGGATGTTCTGTTGGCATCCGCATGCTGGATAAAACCGCGGGCACGCCTCAGCAGGTGCATGCTCAGGCTGATACAGCCTGTTATGCCGCTAAGCATGATGGCCGCAGCCGGGTTCACCTCTATCGCCCGGACGATCAGGAACTTCGCCGCCATGAGCGGGAAATGTCCTTTGTCAGCAAAATTCATGCGGCACTGGCGGAAGACCGATTTGAAGTTTATGCCCAGCCGATTGTCAGCGTGACGTCCCGTCTGAAAGAAAAACTCTATTTCGAAGTCTTGGTGCGGATGCGCGACACCAAAGGGGAGAACGTGGCGCCGGGACAATTCATCCCGGCTGCTGAGCGCTACAACATGGCGCATTTGATTGATAAGCGGGTGATTGAGAAAACCTTGGGGTGGTTTGAGCGTTACCCTGAATATGTCGATTCCGTGGGTATGGTATCGATTAACCTTTCCGGCCGCTCTATGAGCGATGAAGGTTTTATCCAGTTCTTGATTGAAGCGCTCAAAACCAGCACCATTCCAAGTACATCGATCAGTCTTGAAATCACCGAAACGGCTGCGATTGGTAACCTCAGTGACGCGATAGAGCTATTTAAAAAGCTCAAGCAATTAGGCTGTACCATTGCGCTGGATGATTTCGGCTCTGGGCTTTCATCATTTGGTTATCTCAAGCGCCTACCTGTCGATATCATCAAGATTGATGGCCAGTTTGTGCGGGATATCGCCGAGGATGAAACCGACTATGTCATGGTGCGGGCGATTCACCAATTGGCGACTCAGATGGGCAAGAAAACCGTGGCAGAGTTTGTCGAAAATGATGCCATTCTGATGCGTCTACGTTCCCTCGGTGTTGATTATGCCCAAGGTTATTATTTCAGTGTGCCGAAGCCGATGGAGCAGCTTATCCTCGAAGCGGCGGCCGATGAAAAAGAAGCGGCTCTCTAGCAAGGGACCGCGGCCAGCTTTCTATTTCTCTTCAAACCCTATCCTTTTGTCATATACCTACACGACCTGAACCCTGCATCTTCAGGTCGTTTAGGTATATACTCACGGCGAATATTACGCCGGAGAACCCAGGTGCAGATAGCTTTAACCTGCGAAGCGCTAGAACGCGCTGACATCCTTAATGAGATTGCCAACCGTTGGGGACTGACCCACGATGAGAACGCCCTGTTTGCGTTAGTACTGACCGAAAATCAATTGGAGCTTAGAAAGCTGGACGAGCCAAAGCTCGGCGCGGTCTTCGTCGATTTGGTCGGCGGAGCTGTAGGTCATCGCCGTAAATTCGGGGGCGGGAAAGGGCAGTCGATTGCTAAAGCAGTCGGACTCAACAAAGGCGCGACGCCAACGGTACTGGATGCCACCGCGGGATTGGGGCGCGATGCTTTTGTGTTGGCTTCTCTTGGTTGTAAGGTGCAGATGGTTGAGCGTCATCCTGTGGTTGCGGCATTGCTGGATGATGGCCTTGCCCGTGCCAAAGTGGATCCGGAAATCGGCGGTTGGGTGAGTGAACGTATGTCGCTTCTGCATGCATCAAGCCATGATGCGCTGGTGAAGCTTGTTGATGATGAACATCTGGAACGCCCGGATGTGGTGTATCTCGACCCTATGTACCCGCACAAGAAAAAGTCAGCATTGGTGAAAAAAGAGATGCGTGTTTTCCAGTCGCTGGTAGGCGCAGATGACGACGCAGATGGTCTGTATGAGCCGGCTTATACACTGGCGACCAAGCGTGTGGTGGTCAAGCGTCCGGATTATGCCGAGTTTCTGGCTGGCAAAACGCCGTCTACTCAAATTGAAACCAAGAAGAACCGCTTTGATGTCTATGTGAAGGCGGCAATGCGATAGCTCTCATCGCTAAGGTCAACAGACCCTAGATTCCTCTCCACCAGAAACCAAAACGCCTCCGAAGCGGAGGCGTGGGGTGCAAAGGGTCGGATTACTCCATACCTTTAACCAGCAGAACTGTCAGCAGACCAGTAACAACTGAAACCAACAGGCCTGACACCAGGATCCAAGGTAACATATCCATGATGGGCGGGCTCACTTTCAAAAGGGATTGGCAAAGCCGATGCCATTTGTTGATCACTCTGGCTGATGAAAGCCTACGAATTGATTAACAACTGAAACCGGCAAAATATAATTTGTTACGCCCCTATTTGATAACAGCTACTTTGTCTTAACAATGGCTGGTAAATAGCAGTTAATCATTATTAACAGCTTGAAACAACTTGGGTTGTTTTTGAGTCTGAGTGCGAAAATCGTGAATAAAAAAACGCCCTTTTGGGCGTTTTTTGTGCGCGAAATGTTTCACTCTTTGTGAGGCAGGGCAAGCTTGAGGGCTTCGCGGGAAAGACTGTTAGCAGCACCGGACTCGTTAAGTTTTTCTAACGTATCCACTAGCCAAGCGTAATCGGTCACATCCGGGCGAATTTCCAACGCTTTTTCAAAATGAGTGCGAGCCTCTGTCCATTTTCCTTCACGGAAGTAGAGCTGACCCAATGCGCTGTGTGTCACCGGGTTATTCTCGTTGTAGCGCAGTAGCTCCTGAAGTTTGAGAATAGCCGGATGGTAATCTGGCAGTTTCAGTTCAGGCACCAGAGAGATCAGGGTCTCATCAGGATGCTTTTTCAGGTTCTCACGTAGAATGATGTAAGCCTCTGAATCAGCATGGCGTGAAATAAGCTGTTTGACCAAGCAAGCAATCAGCTTAGGTTGCTGGCGGGCTGCGCGGCTTAGGCTGTTCCAGTGCGCAAGAAGGCCGTCGCTGCCTTTCTGGGTCGCGATATGCGCCATCAGGCCACACTCAGCTTTCAGCTCCAGCTTTTCAGCTTCGCTGTCTGTCACGGCTTTCACACGTTTCAGCGACGGCATCAAACGCAGCAGTGCTTGCCAGTCCTGAAGCTGTAGGTAGGTATCTTTCAGTAAGTTCAGCAGAATCGGGTTGCGCGGATTGGCATCGACCAACCCTTGAAGGCTCGCGAGCGCTTCTTCATATTGACCTTGGCGAAATTGCAGTTTGGCGCGGGTCAGTGAGGTTGCCAGACGATCAGTCCCAAAATCCGCCGCCTGCTGCAGGTAACGGTCACGGCTGTCCACGTCGCCACGGCCTTGCGCTGCTTCTGCTGCTGCCAGGTAGTTCAATAAAGGGGCATCGCTGTGGGCAGCCCCTTTCATCACCAGTTTCTCGGACTGTTTCCAGTCACCTTCCAGCAGTTTCAGCAAGCCATCGTTGGTCAGCGCGCGTGCTTTCTTACTCTTACGGCCGGAAAACCAGCCGCGGGTTGAACTTGAAAGCGAGAAGATTTTGCGAATGAGCCATTCAAGGATGAACAGCGCAGCAAAAGCGAATACCACCAGAATGATGAGCGTGGATACACTCATCTCGATGGTTTGGTTGGCTGCGGAAATCAGCACGTAACCTTGATTACCCGCCAGATCCGGCCCGACAATCAGGCCTGCAATCAGCGCGATAACCAGCAGGAGAATTTTAATCATTGGTTATTCTCCCCGGTTTGCAGTGGCGCTAAATCGCGGCGAAGACGGTCGGCCAGCATGTCACTGATCAGCGCTTGGCTTTCCAATGCCTCAGGGTAGCTCACCTCGATGGTTTGTTGGCTGAGGTTGGTCAGGGTCGCAATGAAGCTCTTGGTAATGTCAGCGTCCTGATTGTAGAAACGCTCTGCCCAGTCTTTCGCGGTTTTCAGTGACTCTGCATACAAGCGGCCATTCTCGCGATATACCGAGGTCACGGCCTGATCCAGCTTCGCCTTGAGGTTTTCTTGCAGGTAGAAAGTTTGCGCCGGTGTCAGCAGCGGGACCACATCACCTTCACGCTTTCGGTAGGTGATGAACTGACCGACGAAATCACTGAAAGAGGCTTTCAGGTTTTGCTGCCAGTCGTCGACATTGCCAGAAACCTGCTGCGGCGCGACTTCTTCTGCTTCTGGCATGATGGCATTGGCCAGCGGCAGTTTGTCGACCTCCTGCTGCAGCGAGTTCAGGCGAAGCACAATTCCGTCGCGGTCAATGCGCTTCACGGCTTTCAATTGCTGGATATCTTTTGCCATCGCCTGACGGATAGGCGTCAGCGACGGGTCATTAAGCTCAGCAATGCGCTGATCGGCATTTTGCATCAGTGTGGTGGCTGTCAGTACATCGTGTTCCAGCCAAAGCTTACGTGCGGCCTGATTCACCAGGTAGTCCGCTTCCGCTAACAGCCAGTCATTGGGACGACGGCCTTTCACATCAGCCAGCGCTGATTGCAGGCTCTGAATGGTGGTGTCCTGCTGTTCAATCAGCACTTGAGTATCCTGCACGGCTTTTTTCACGGCTTCCTGGCTTTGCTTTTCGCTGTCAGCCAGCGCCGATTTCAGTGAGCTGATTTCATCCGTTAATGCAGAGATGTTGGCTGTGAGCTGTTGGCTTTGCTGGTGGCCGTGATAGTAAAGGCCGCCGCCGAGGGCAATCACCAACACAATGGCAACCACAGAAAGTTTGTTGCCACCTTTTTTCTCTTGGGTAGCAGGGGGCGGCGTTGCAGCGTTTTTGTCACTGGCCGGCGTATCAGCAGGCGTGGACTTGGCAGCGGATTTGTCGGTCGCAGAAGGCTTACCGCTTTGCTTGGAAGACGATGGCGTTTCCTTGCCGGTAGGGGATGCTGGCGCCGACGTGTCTTTATCCGTGCCTGAAGTCTTATTGTTGTCTGTCATCCGAATGTCCCGAGTTAATCATCTCGTTTAACGCGTGAAACAGGGCGTGATTGGAGGCGCTGTTTACGCAGCTGATTGCATTAAAACCAAGGCCAATTGCTTGATTGTAAATCCGTTTGCTTGGCACCAGTATATGGCATTCTCGTAACCATTGCTGGTCACACTCTGAGATTGTCTGACACAAAAGCGAAAGTTGTTCACCACTGGTGATGACCAAGGTGTCGACATTTTCCGCCCGCCATTGCATAGCCAGTGATGATAGGGGGTCACTGGTCCAATGTCGTTGATAGGCTTCAAAATAGCGCACCTTGGCGCCGTGATTTGTCAGGGTATCGCCCAAAAGTGCCCGTCCGCCGTTGCCACGCAAGATCACGACCTGAAGACTTTCCGGCTTCTCGAAAACTGACAAGGACACCATGCCTTCGCTGTCTTCTGTCGGCGGCTGTATAGCATCCACACCACTTTTGGCTTTCCAGACTTGTGCTGTTTTTTCTCCGACTGCCACATAATGCAGATCGTCACGCCAGCTGGCGTTTTCGTCCTGAAGTTGTTGATGGGCGTATTCAATCGCACGGGGACTCACCGCCACGACAACGCTGTGTGGGGGTAGTGTATTAAGGGAGTGAGTCAGAGAGGGAAGATCGTTTCCGGCGGAAAAAGACAATAAAGGCGCGGGAAGCGCCTTTATTCCTGATTGATTCAGGGTTTCGGCAAGTTCATAGCAGGCAGGTGCGGGGCGCACCACCAATACTGTCATACTTCGTCCTGATACAGTTTTTCCAGAATCACGCGCGCACCATCTTCAAGCAGTTGTTCAGCAAGGCCAGTACCCAGCTCTTCCGCTTTTTCAAGCGGGCCCGTCACTTCACCGCTGACGATCTTGCTGCCGTCTGGCTCACCAACGAGTGCGCGCAGATGAATTTGGTCGCCGTGGATTTCTGCGTAGCTGCCAATCGGCACCTGACACCCACCCATCAGGCGGTTGTTCATCGCACGCTCACACAGTACGCGGTAAGTGGTGTTGGCATCGGCCAATGGTTCCAGCAACGCACGGACGCGTTCATCATCCAGACGGCACTCAATGCCAACAGCGCCTTGGCCAACCGCTGGCAGAATTTCTTCCGGTTCAATTTCATTGCGGATACGGTCGTGAAGATTCAGACGTTTCAGACCTGCTGATGCAAGAATGATGGCGTCGTACTCACCATTATCCAGTTTGCCTAAGCGGGTGCCGACGTTGCCGCGCAGATCTTTCACCACCAAATCAGGGCGCATGGCACGAACCTGGCACTGGCGGCGAAGGCTTGATGTACCGACAACCGCACCTTCTGGTAGTGCATTGATGCTTTCATAATTGTTGGAAACAAAGGCGTCACGTGGGTCTTCACGCTCACAGATAGTGACCAGCCCCAGCCCTTCAGGGAACTCTACCGGCACGTCTTTCATGGAGTGGACTGCTATGTCTGCACGACCATCCAACATTGCTTGCTCCAGCTCTTTCACGAACAATCCCTTGCCGCCAACTTTGGCCAGTGGAGTGTCGAGAATGATGTCGCCTTTGGTCACCATAGGAACCAGCTCCACAACCAAACCCGGGTGGGTTTCTTCCAGAGCGGCTTTAACAAATTCAGCCTGCCACAGGGCAAGTGGGCTCTGGCGGGTGGCGATGCGGATGGGTGTTGAAGTCATAGTTGCGTCCATTTGATTTGCTTACGCTAATCGTACCACCCCTTGTTATTCCTTGAGAACTTAAGGTGATAGTGGCGATAAAAAGGTGCGAATCCACGCGGCTTCGGCTATGATGATGTGATATGGATCATGTTTTTGAGGCGGTTCACAGGGATAAAACCCTACGTGGTTCACCTTATTTCGGATCAAATTTGAGATAAAGCGTTGTCTCTCTCACAGTTTTGGTCATATAGTGAGCAAAGTGAAGCAGAAATGATGAGTCATTGCTCGCTTTACGCTCCAAAGAAAAACTGTTAGATTGATCACGTTTTTATCCATGGGCACTGAAGTCTTTTAGATTCAGCTCCCGTTACGTTGACTAGGATGTCGGCAACTTTGGATGTTTATCTTGCAAAACTATGTTGATCAGCAATTAGAGCGTCTTAATGCCTTCAACCACGTTAGGTTGGAGCGCGCACGAAGCGCTATGCACTCTCAGGCCGTTAATGTCTTTAACGTATTGCCTGCCTTGCTGCACTTTAATCATCCTGCTGTCCCTGGTTACCTAGAACGTAGCGTCGTCCATGGTATCTGCAGTTTCTCCCTTTCAGACGTTCAGCAAGACTTCGTCAACGATTGCGCCCTCGCACTGAATACCCCATCACCAGTTAAGCCATTTTCCCAAGAGCACCCTATTAAAGGTTTGTTCTCGATGGGCAGTACTGCATCAATGGGTCAAAGCCTCACCAGTGACCTGGATATTTGGGTGTGTGTGCAGGATTGGGTGGCGCACGACGAACGTGACATGTTGGACGCCAAATGTTCACTGATTTCCGACTGGGCAATGTCTCAGGGTGTGGAAGTGAACTTCTTTGTGATTTGCGAGCAGCGCTTCCGCCAGAACATGGCGCAGGCGATGACCACGGAAAACTGTGGCTCTACCCAGCACTACCTGCTGCTCGATGAATTCTACCGCTCCGCCGTGCATCTCGCCGGCCAACATCTGCTTTGGTATTTGGTGCCACCGGAGATGGAAGGTTGCTACGAAGATTACGTCGGAGAGATGATTGCCAGTGGCGCGATAAAACGCGAAGACTGGGTGGACTTTGGCGGTTTGCCATCGATCCCGGCGGAAGAGTACTTCGGCTCCAGTCTCTGGCAACTGTATAAAAGTATCGATTCACCTTATAAGTCGGTACTGAAAGCGATTTTGCTTGAAGCTTATTCTTGGGAGTATCCAGGTACCCAGCTTCTGAGCGTCGACGGCAAGCGCCGTTTCTTCTCTGGCATGTTGGACGTTTACCAGTCTGACGCGTATTACCTCATGCTGGAGAAAGTTACCCGCTATCTTGAGCGCATCGATGACCACCGCCGTCTTGATCTGGTGCGTCGCTGCTTCTACCTCAAAACCCACGAGAAACTGACCCGCGAACCGGGCCCTGGCTCTGTGCCATGGCGCCGTGAAGTACTGTGTATCCTGACCCGTGAATGGGGCTGGACGCAGGAAGACATCGCGCGTCTGGATAATCGCCGTAACTGGAAAGTGGAAGAGGTTAAAGAAGCGCACAACGAGCTGCTTGAAGCCTTAATGCTGAGCTATCGAAACCTTATCCGTTTCGCGCGCCGCAATGACATCACTTCTGCAATTAGCCCTGAAGACATCAGTATTCTGGCCCGTAAGCTTTATGCTGCGTTTGAGGTATTGCCGGGCAAAGTGACCCTGCTCAACCCGCAACTGTCTCCGGATTTGCACGAAGCGGACTTGAGCTTTATTCAGGTGCCAGAAGGGCGCAGTAACCCGCCGGGTTGGTATCTGTACAAGCAATCACTGAAGCCTGTCGAAATCATCGGCCGTTCGCCGCTCGAACATAACCGTTACCTGTCAAAGCTGGTGGCGTGGGCGTATTTCAATGGTTTGTTGACCGAATCAAGCCGCCTGCATTCAGTGGCACGTAACAGCAATGTCGACATCGACAAGCTTTACCAATTGGTCAGTGACCTTCGTAACACCTTCTCGGTGCGTCGTCCGCAGCCTTCGCTGCAGGCGCTGTCGAGCCCTTGTGAAGTGCGTAAACTGGCGCTGTTCATCAATCTTGAAAACGACCCAACCACAGAGCTTAAACAGCCTGCGGTTCGTTTCGATTTCAAAAACACAGACATTTTCAGCTACGGCGCTGAGCAGCAGTGTTTGGTTGGCAGTGTCGATTTGGTTTACCGCAACAGCTGGAACGAAGTGCGTACCCTGAACTTCAAGGGCGAGAACGCGATTCTTGACGTGCTGAAAACCCTGCTGGGTAAAATGCACCAAGATGCCATTCCGCCAGAATCAGTGGATGTGTTCTGTTATGCGGGCAAGATGCGTGGTTTGATTCGTAACCTGGTTTACCAACTGGTGGCAGAGTGTATCGACATGCGCCTGAAACCGGTCGATCAGGAAAAACGCCGCCGCTTTAAAGCGATTCGTGTGGCAGACCAAACCTTCGGCCTGTTCTTCGAGCGCCGAGGTGTGTCAGTGCAGAAGCTGGAAAACTCCGTCGAGTTCTACCGTTCGATTTCTACCAATAAGGTTCACGGTTCACCGGTCGTGGTATTGGACAAAGACGCTGATATCCATCCGCCGGAAGTGGTCGATGCTTACGCCAGTGAAGGTCTTATCCAGTTCTTCTTTGAAGATTGTGATGATGGGTTCCACATCTATGTACTGGATGAAAACAACCGCGTGGAAGTGTATCGCCAGTGCAGCGGTGACAAAGAAGAGATGGTTCAGGGCGTAAACCGCTTTTATACCTCCTCGCAGGAAACCGCCAACTTTGCCGGTAAAGGTGTTAATTTCAACCTGCCACAGTTCTACGACATCATCCATCAAGCCGATGGTCGCGCGCAGGTCATCCCCTACAAGAGTGAGCGTCAGTGGCAACGTGCTGATGCGAATACTGACGCAGCCCAATACGCGTCCCGCTGATCAATCCCGATTTCAGAAAAAAGGCTGACAACACATGTTGTCAGCCTTTATTAATACACTTTAAATCAAGCAGCTTGTTACCAGTCCACACTCTCGCCAGCGTGTTTGGAACATTCTTGCTTCACCATATCCATAAATTCCATGCCACTCTTGCTGCACAGCCATTGGCCGTCCTGGTAGCTGAAATGGAAGCCACCTGAGCGCGATGCCAACCAGATCTCTTTCATCGGTTCCTGACGGTTGATGATGATCTGGCTGCGGTCTTCAAAATCCAGTGTCAGAACATTACCATTCGTTTCGTAATCGATATCCGCGCCACTCTCGTCGATGCCGTCTTCAATCGCCATCCATTGCTCGTCAACCAGTTCATTGTATTGGCTTGTGTTCATTCTCAGTCGTCCTATTGCTTTTCAGTGCGTTGATGCGATTATAGAGGGCATTAACTTTTAGATCACTGGCAGAAATGATGCGATTAACCCTGAAACTTGCCGCGCTGGCAACAGTAGCCCTGATTTCGGCATGCGGTCAGCAAGGACCCCTCTACTTTCCAGAAGATGTACCCGCGCAAAATGAGCAGGTCAATTCGGAAACGCCGCAGGATACTCAGGAATCCACTCAGCCATAAAACTTTGGACAGGGAAGGACAACGTTGGACTACTTCAATTATCAGGATGACGGGCAACTGTGGGCAGAAGATCTGCCACTGGCGCAGCTTGCAGAGCAATACGGCACACCGCTTTACGTATATTCGCGTGCGACGCTGGAGCGTCATTGGCATGCGTTTGATAAAGCCGTGGGAGACCATCCGCACCTGATTTGTTATGCCGTGAAGGCAAACAGCAACCTTGGCGTACTTAATGTATTGGCGCGTCTGGGCTCAGGTTTTGACATCGTTTCACAGGGTGAGCTGGAGCGCGTATTGGCGGCTGGCGGCGATCCGAAGAAAGTGGTGTTCTCTGGCGTGGGTAAAACCGAACCGGAAATGGCGCGTGCGCTGGAGCTGGGCATTAAGTGCTTCAACGTCGAATCAGAAGCTGAGCTTGATCGCCTGAACAAAGTGGCGGGCGAGCTGGGTAAAGTGGCGCCAATCAGCCTGCGTATCAACCCGGACGTGGATGCCAAAACCCACCCGTATATTTCTACCGGTCTGAAAGAAAACAAATTCGGCATCGCGTTTGATAGAGCCCGTGAGGTTTACCAATACGCGAACAGCCTGCCACACCTTTCTGTGCATGGTATTGACTGTCACATTGGTTCACAGCTGACAGAGCTGGCTCCGTTTATCGAGTCGACCGATCGCCTGCTGGCGCTGATTGATGCGCTTGGACAGGATGGCATCTCTATCGATCACCTTGATGTAGGTGGTGGTCTCGGCGTGACTTACAGCGATGAGAAACCGCCAGAGCCGTCTGACTATGCGAAAGCCTTGCTTGACCGTTTGTCGAACCATCAGGATATCGAGCTGGTGTTTGAGCCGGGCCGTGCCATCGCCGCCAATGCCGGTGTCTTGCTGACCAAGGTTGAGTTCCTCAAGCACAACGAAGAAAAGAACTTCGCCATCATTGATGCGGCGATGAACGACTTACTGCGTCCAGCGCTTTACCAAGCTTGGCAGGATATTGTTCCCGTACAGCCACGTCAGGGTGAAGCCAAAACTTATGATTTGGTTGGTCCTGTGTGCGAAACCGGCGATTACCTCGGTAAAGACCGCGCGCTGGTGCTTGAAGCAGGCGACCTGCTGGCGGTGCGTTCATCAGGTGCTTATGGCTTTGTGATGTCGTCTAACTACAACACCCGCTGCCGTGCGGCAGAAGTGATGGTAGATGGCGATCAATCCCACCTGGTGCGTCAGCGTGAGCCGCTGGCATCACTGTGGGAGTTAGAACAGGTACTGCCTGAGTAAAAGGATCCGGATGCAGATACAATTTTCCAAAATGCATGGTCTCGGCAACGACTTTATGGTCGTTGATTGCGTGACGCAAAATGCATACTTCTCTCCGGACATGATCCGCCGTCTGGCGGACAGAAATACCGGCGTGGGGTTTGATCAGCTGTTGGTGGTTGAGCCACCGTATGATCCGGAAAGTGATTTCCATTACCGGATTTTTAATGCTGACAGCAGCGAAGTGGAGCAGTGCGGCAATGGTGCGCGCTGCTTTGCCCGTTTTGTGCGGATGAAAGGGCTGACCAACAAAAACCAAATTCAGGTCAGCACCAAAGGCGGCAAGATGATACTCAAGATGGACAGTGACGAGCTGGTTACTGCCAATATGGGTGAGCCTATCTGGGCGCCGTCTAAAATCCCCTTCCGCGCAAATGCTGAAGAAAAAACCTATATTTTACGTGTAGAAGATAAAACCCTGTTTGTGGGCGCGGTCAGTATGGGCAACCCACATTGCGTCACTGTGGTCGATGACGTCGATACTTATGACGTGGAAGGTCTGGGTCCGCTGGTGGAATCCCACGAGCGTTTCCCTGAGCGTGTTAACGCTGGCTTTATGCAGGTGGTATCGCGCAATGAAATCCGTCTTCGCGTTTACGAGCGCGGTGCGGGCGAAACTCAGGCGTGTGGCAGTGGTGCTTGTGCAGCAGTCGCTGTAGGCATTTTGCAGGGTTTGCTTGATGAGTCGGTGAAAGTGCACTTGCCGGGCGGCGATCTGAAAATACGCTGGAAAGGCGTAGGGCATCCGCTTTACATGACGGGTCCGGCTTCACACGTATACGATGGACAGATAACAGTATGACGGAGCTTTCCAAGCTCGAAGGGCCACTGGCTGAGGCATTGACCGAAGAAGCCGTGGCCGCTTTTCTGAAAGACAATCCAGACTTCTTCCACCGCCAACCTCAACTGGCGGCGCAATTGAGAGTGCCTCATGCTGAGCGTGGTGCGGTATCTCTCGTCGAAATCCAACTTGGCCGTTTGCGTGAGCGTGTGGCCGAGCTTGAAGAAGATATTACCCAGTTGATGAGTATCGCGGCAGGCAATGAAAACCTGTTTCGCGCTTTCTCCCACGCGCATAAGGCGTTGTTTGCGGCAGAAAGTGAAGACGATATTCATAAAGCCTTGCTGGAACTTGCCAACTCACTGCACCTGGTTGTGAGCCTTCGTCTCTATGACGGTGGACACCACCAGTTAAACCGAAAGAGTGTGGATGCGGTGAAAGCGGCGCATTTCTGCGGCCAGCGCATCTACCTGGGCAGGTTGCGCAAAGTCGATGGCGACCAGTTTGTAACTCAGGCACCTGAGCTTGGCTCTTATGCGCTAGTTCCTGTGTTTAAAGGCAAAGAACTGGGTTTCCTGACTTTTGCCAGCCAAGATGGCGGTCACTTCCAGCCAAGCATGGATACTCTGTTCGTCGAACAGATCGCCGAGCACATCGCCATCCTCCTCACTAAGTGGCAGGCGAACGAATGAGTTTGCCTGCCAGCATCGGAAAACCGCTGGCGCGATTCTTTGATTACATGATCCGCGAGCGGGGCTTAAGCCGCCACACTGAAAACAATTACCGCCAACAACTGACTGCCAGTGCTGAGTTTCTGGTAGGGGCTGGCGTGACCAAATGGCAGGATGTCGATGCCGCATGGGTGCGCCAGATTGCAGCCCAAGCCAAGCGCGAACGTCTGAAAGCGGGCAGCATTGCGCTTCGCCTGTCAGCCCTTCGCAGCTTCTTTGATTTTATGGTGTCAGACGGCGCACTGGCGGCGAATCCCGCGAAAGGCGTCGCAGCGCCCAAGCAAGGTCGCACGCTGCCAAAGAACCTTGATGTCGATGAAGTGAATCAGTTGCTGTCAGTGGATGCAGACGATCCATTAGCCGTGCGCGATCGCGCCATGATGGAGCTGATGTATGGCGCAGGACTTCGTCTGTCTGAGCTTATTGGCCTTAACGTTCGCGATGTGGCGATGCGTAAGGGGGATTTACGTGTGATCGGTAAAGGCGACAAAGAGCGTGTGGTGCCTTTTACCGGTATGGCGAAAGAGTGGCTGTTCAACTGGCTGAAAGTGCGTAACCAACTGCTTAAAGGGCCGGAAGATGCTCTTTTCCTGTCGAAGCTGGGAAACCGTATTTCTCCGCGCAGCGTACAAAAACGTATGGCGGAATGGGGACAGAAACAGGCGGTCAGCAGCCATATCAATCCTCACAAATTGCGTCATAGTTTTGCTACCCACATGTTGGAATCTTCCGGTGACTTGAGGGCGGTGCAGGAGCTTCTGGGCCATGCTGATCTCTCCACCACTCAGGTTTATACCCACCTCGATTTCCAGCACCTGGCTAAAGTGTACGACGCTGCACACCCTAGGGCGCGTAAGCGTAAAAACGACGACTAACCGCACTACTCACTGCAAGGAGCGCGCATGAAGTTCTATCGCCGCTGGCAACCTGTCTCTGCCATGACATTTGATTTGGACGACACCCTGTATGACAACCGGGTGGTGATTATCCGTGCAGAGCAAATGTTGCTGGATTGGCTGGAAGCGCGTTGCCCGGCGATGGTTGATTTTGACTGGCCGCAGTGGCAGGTGATGCGCGCAGAAGTGATCGCAGCGGATGCCTCGCTGGTGGGGTTTGTCACCGAAATCCGTCGTGCCCAGCTTACCCTGGCGGCTTTACGCTGTGGCCTGAATGAAGCTGACGCCAAATCTCTCGCCGATGATGGCGTGGCATTTTTCCTTTATGAGCGCAGTAATTTTACTGTTCCGGAAGACGCGATGCAGATCATGGGTGAATTGGCTGAGCGCTATCCGCTGGTGGCGATCACCAATGGGAATGTTGATTGCGACAAGCTGGGCCTGACGCCGTTGTTCAAACAAGTGCTTCAGGCAGGGCCGGACGGTGCAGCGAAACCTGACGGTGCACTGTTTGCCAAGGCGCAATCCATCCTGAATATTCCCGCAGACACCATTCTCCATGTTGGCGATCACCTTAAAGCCGATGTGCGCGGGGCAAAACTGGCTGGCTTTAAAGCGTGTTGGTTTAACGACACAAAAACGCCGCTGACATTGCAGCGGCGCGCTTCGTTACTGCCGGACGTGGAAGTTTCCAACCTTTCCGAGTTGCTCTTGCTGGGCTAGTTACGGTTCTTCAACCAGTTATCGACTGCTGCCACACCTGGTCCCCAAATCATGGTGACGAGCAGCATCACCCCCCACATTTGGTGGTCGAAAAAGCCTTTTGGCCACAGCGCCGGATAAGACACCACCGCAACAATGTTAAAGGCAAACAGGGCAAAAGCCGCTGGGCGGGTTAAAAGGCCGAGTGCCAGGAAGATAGGTAAAATGAGCTCCGCCGCCGTGCCGAGGTAGGCCGCCATTTCCCAGGGAAGAAACGGTACCTGATATTCGTATTCAAACAGGAACAGGGTACTGTCCCAACTGGCGATTTTGGTCTGGCCAGATTTGAAAAACACCCAGGCTACCCAGAGGCGGCTAACCAACAGAAGAACCGGAACCAAAGGCTTCAGCGCAGATTCCATCAAGTCGTCGATTTTATTGATCACAGCGAACATGTGCGATTTCCTTTTCTTGTTAATCACTGGCCAGAGCAAAGCTGCTGAAAACACCGCGTAGCATGGCACCGGAAATGTGTGGCAAAAGCTCGGGGTCAATCTCCCCAAACGCGAAATCTTTACAGGCGAGGATCAGCGAGGCTTCTTCATCGCTGATAGTGGTGACACTGATCCCTTCGTCATCTTTCTGCACCAGCAGGGCTTCAGGACGCATCAAATCCAGCTGATTCAATGCTTCCTCATCCTGATTGCTGACCGCTTGCCAGAGTGTGGCGACAGCAAAGTCACTTTTCATCACGGCGGATGCCGGAGAAACCGTCAGCTGAATACGCGGAAAATCTTCCGGTGGTATTTCTGACAAGGCCTCGACCGGAAATGCCTCAGGCAATGGCGCTCTGTTCACGCATTGGATATGCCATTCAATCTCAGCGATATCTGCCAGATACCGCACGGCTTCGATGATGTTGGGCAGCGCGCGAATGGTGTCAGCAAACCCGGCACCATAGCGATCGGCACAGGCGTTATCCATGGTGGTGCCGAGTACATGGTGGCGGGCAATGGCTTGAAAGCACTCTTCACCCACCAGAGCATTGGCGACGGGGTAAATGTTCTCGAGGCATTCTGTCAGGGTCATCACAAAGTTGTTGCGGTAAACCTGTATCAGCGCCTCTGGCTCTGTCACGCCTTCTGCAACAGGTAAATCGTGTGACTCATAATGCAGGGCATCGCGAAACTGATGCTGCAGCGAAGCAAGGCTAGGTGCGCTCATGATGCCTCCTTGACGGATGGCGAGAGGGCTTTGACGATGCGATCGGCTTTTGCTGCTTCACCGAGTAAAACGTCCGGCGTGGGGATATCGCGATCCCATTCAATCAGGGTATGGCGCGCACCATGCTCGGCAATCCACTTTTCATAAAGCGACCACACAGGCTCAGAGACTGGCTGGCTGTGGGTATCAATCCAGATTTCCCCTTCGTCCAACTGCTTCACGGTAAAGCCGGCCAGATGAATTTCCCGCACCCAATCTGGATTAATTGCCGCGAGGTAAGTGTCGGTATCAAAGCCATGATTGAAGGCGCTGACATGAATGTTATTCAGATCGAGCAATAAACCACAGCCAGTGCGCCTCGCCACTTCGGCAAGAAACTCCCATTCAGGAATGGTGGAGTGGCTGAAACTCAGATAGCTCGAAGGGTTTTCGACCAACATTTGGCGGCTCAGGTAATCTTGCGTTGCGTCGACATTGCGGCAAAACACCTCCAGCGCTTCTTCTGTATACGGCAGAGGCAGCAGGTCGTTGAAGTATTCACCGTCGACCGAGCTCCAGCTTAAATGGTCGGAAATAAAGAGGGGGTCGATGGTGTCGACCAGTTGTTTCAGCTTGCCAAGGTGGTGTTTGTTCACCGGATCGACAGACCCTAGTGACAAACCCACACCGTGGCAACTGACGTCATAGTGGCGCCGCAGGGTGTGCAGCGCCTCAAAGGCTTTTGAGTGCGGCAGGAAAAAGTTCTCGCTGTGTACTTCTAACCATCCGATATCCGGGGAATGATTAAGAAAGTGATCGTGGTGTGGCTGTCTCAGTCCAACGCCCACCCAAGGAGATACCTTTTCCATACCGGGACCCTTTAGTGCCAATTAAGACGAAGTGGTTGAACCGCCAACCAGACGCTCACACAGACCTTTTGGTACTACGACGAATGCGTCGGTTTGTGCATCTTTGGTTGAGGTACCTGCACAAGAACTATTGTTCGTTGCACAGTCGTTTTTACCGGCTTTAACCACGCCGTAGCATTTTTCTTTCTCTGCTGCTTGAGCGGGAGCAGCTGTCAGGGTGGTTGCACCGACAGCAAGAAGACTGGTAACAGCAGCAGCGACAGCAAAATTGGTCTTTTTCATGATGGTTCCTCTCTTTACAGACTTTTGTCATCAAGATAATCAATAGGTTATTCAGGGAGTCCCTGATGGCACTGTTGGTTATTCAGTGCTCTTCCAAAAGGATAGGTCTCTGGCATAAAAACTTTCGTTATTACGGTTATTTTTTAAGCCTATTTTTCTTTGAATAAGTAAAGATGCCTCTATATCTATGATTTTATTGCCTTTAATTTTTGGGTGTTTTTTGTCTTGAAACGGTAGACGTTAAAGCTATTCATGAGGTGAGAAAGAGGCAGAAGCCGTTACAGATTCAAAAACAAGCGCAGTGCGATAAGCAGATCTGCAACTCACGACGGTTTATGGGTATAATCCTCGACCAGTGTATAAATAACCAGTGAATGAACGATGGACGTATCCCACCTGATTGACGGTCTGAATGACAAACAACGCGAGGCAGTGGCTGCTCAGCTTGGCAACTATCTGGTTCTGGCGGGCGCAGGCAGTGGTAAAACACGTGTGCTGGTTCATCGTATTGCCTGGTTAATGCAGGTTGAATATGCCTCGCCGTTTTCGGTGATGGCGGTAACTTTTACCAACAAAGCCGCCGCAGAAATGCGCGGGCGTATTGAGCAGTTGATGCAGGGTACGGCCTCCGGTCTTTGGTGCGGCACTTTCCACGGTTTGTGTCACCGTATTCTCCGCGCCCACCATCTGGATGCAAACCTGCCGCAGGACTTTCAGATCCTGGACTCAGATGATCAACAGCGTCTGCTTCGCCGCCTGATCAAAGCGCAGAATCTGGATGAAAAACATTGGCCTGCGCGTCAGGCGTCCTGGTACATCAACGCCAAGAAAGACGAAGGCCTGCGTCCGCATCACATCGATGCCCAGTTTGATCCGGTAGAGAAAACCTGGCTGCGTGTTTACGCTGCCTATCAGGAAGCGTGTGACCGTGCAGGTCTGGTGGATTTTGCGGAATTGCTGCTGCGTTGCCACGAGCTGCTGCGTGATAAAGAGCATATCCGTGAGCACTATCAAGCGCGTTTCCAGC
This sequence comes from Grimontia sp. SpTr1, assembly GCF_947387585.1. Taxonomy (NCBI): domain Bacteria; kingdom Pseudomonadati; phylum Pseudomonadota; class Gammaproteobacteria; order Vibrionales; family Vibrionaceae; genus Grimontia; species Grimontia sp. SpTr1. The sequence goes on along the minus strand of NZ_CANDOD010000019.1, from coordinate 61,908 downwards.
ACATTCTGGTGGACGAGTTCCAGGATACCAACAACATCCAATATGCGTGGCTGCGTATGATGGCGGGCAACAGTGCCAAAGTGATGATCGTAGGCGATGACGACCAGTCCATCTATGGTTGGCGCGGCGCGAAAATCGAGAACATCTCCCGCTTCCTGCAGGACTTCCCTGGCGCTGAAACCATCCGTCTTGAGCAGAATTACCGCTCGACTGGCAACATTCTGAAAGCGTCTAACCACCTGATTGAAAACAACGCCGAGCGTATGGGCAAGAGCCTGTGGACGGAAGGTCAGGAAGGTGAATTGATTTCTGTATACAGTGCGTTTAATGAGTTAGATGAAGCCCGTTTTGTGGTGGGTAAAATCAAAGCCTGGCAAGACGAAGGCGGCGCACTGAATGACACTGCGATTTTATACCGAAACAACGCCCAGTCCCGTGTGCTTGAAGAGGCCTTGATTCAGGCGGGTCTGCCGTACCGCATTTACGGTGGCATGCGATTCTTCGAACGTCAGGAAATCAAAGATGCGCTGGCGTACCTTCGCATGATTGGTAACCGTTTTGATGATGCGGCTTTTGAGCGCGTGGTGAATACGCCAGCACGTGGCCTTGGCGATCGCACGCTAGAAACCATCCGCCTTGCTGCGCGCGACCGCGGTGCAACCATGTGGGAAGCGAGTAACCAGCTGCTTGAAGAACAGGTGCTGGCAGGCCGCGCTGCAAACTCACTGCGTCGTTTTGTCGAGCTGGTGAATGCACTGGAAGACGACACCCGCGAAATGGCGCTATTCCAGCAAACGGACTACGTGATTCAGCACTCCGGCCTTCGCGCTATGTACGAAGCGGAGAAAGGTGAAAAAGCGCAGGCGCGCATTGATAACCTTGAGGAACTGGTCACCGCAACCCGTCAGTTTGAAGTGCCGGAAGAGGTGCAGGAAGAAATGTCGCCACTGTCGGCGTTCCTCTCTCATGCAGCGCTTGAAGCCGGTGAAGGTCAGGCGGATGAGTTTGACGATGCGGCGCAGCTAATGACACTGCACAGTGCCAAAGGCCTGGAGTTCCCAATGGTGTTCATGGTGGGTGTGGAAGAAGGCATGTTCCCAAGTCAGATGTCGGCAGAAGAAGCCGGACGTTTGGAAGAAGAGCGTCGCCTCTGTTATGTCGGTATGACCCGTGCGATGAAAAAGCTCTATATCACCCACGCGGAAATGCGCCGAGTTTATGGCAAAGACATGTTCCACAAAGCGTCGCGATTTATCCGCGAATTACCGGAAGATTGCCTCGAAGAAGTGCGAATGCGCGCGAAAGTGTCGCGTCCTGCCGCAGCATCAGGGCGTTTCTCGCAAACCCAGACCCAAGAGAACTTCAACCAGACCGGATTCTCGCTTGGCCAGCGTGTGCTGCATCCGAAATTCGGTGAAGGCACCATCATTAATTTTGAAGGAAGTGGTCAGCAGAGTCGTGTACAGGTGGCGTTTAACGGGGAGGGTATCAAATGGTTGGTAACCCAATACGCCAAGCTTGAGGCGATGTGATTCGGGGTCTGAAGAAAAAGAAAGGGTGGCATTGAGCCACCCTTTTATTTTTGGCGTGTCGATATGTCGAATTAAGCGGGCGTGCCCCAAGCACTTGCCAGATCGCTGATGAGCGATTCACTCGCGCCAGCGCCTGTCAGGTGCTTCAGAATCACAGGTGCGAACTTCTGCACCATACCTGAGTCCATTCCCAACATGTTAAACACTTTGTCTACTGACTCCATGTTCGACAGGTTGCTGCCCAAATCACCCGGGATCATGCTGGTCAGTGAATCCATACCCGGTACCATTTTCAGAAGTTCGCTGCTCTGGCCTTCGCCCAATGTCTGGTAAGCCATGGCCAGCAATGCACCGGCACCGCCTGCCGCTTGCTTGTCGTCAACACCGAGGTCGGTAGAAAGCAGAGAGGTCAGCGGGTTGCTGGCTGTTTCGCTGCTCACGCCTTCCAACAGGTTTGACGCTTCTTTCTCGGCACTGCCCAGCAGGCTACCCAAGTCGGTCGCCTGCGCCGGGACACTCGCTGTGCCCAGAAGGGTACACAGCGCAATCATATTCACTTTTCGCAACATTCTTTTGCTCCTGGCGTTAATCCGCCACAACTAAACCTTCGCGCCTTGGGTCAGCTCCGCCTACCAAGGTGCCGCTATCGATAACAATACCGTGGATACCCGAGGTTAAGTCACGAATATTGACTTCATATCCCATTGCTTCAAGCGCGGGCTTGAAACTTTCTGCATCCGTCCCGGCTTCAAGATCGTAGGTGCCAAAACGGTTTACAAGGTGAGGCAGGTCGATAGCAGATTGGATGTCGAGTCCCCAATCAAGGTGCGCGACCAAGGTTTTCGCCACGTAGCCGATGATGCGGCTGCCGCCCGGTGAGCCAACGGCCATGTATGGCTTGCCATCACGCATCACGATGGTTGGCGACATGGATGAGCGGGGGCGTTTGCCCGGCTCTACGCGGTTGGCAATCGGATACCCGTTAGCGTGGGTTTTGAACGAGAAGTCTGTGAGCTCGTTGTTGAGCAAGAAACCTCGTGTCATCAGGCGTGAGCCAAAGCCGTTCTCGATGGTAGTGGTGATAGAAACGATGTTGCCGTCTTTATCCACAATCGAGAAATGGCTGGTGGAAGGCAATTCAATAGACTCGTCATCGGCAAGTTTTGGCGCAACGCTGGCGTGACTGAACTTGGGCTCACCCGGGCTAACCTCTTTCATGGCACCTTCGGCTGGGATCAGCTCGGCACGGGCTTTGAGGTATTCCGGAGCCAGCAGGCCTTCTGTTGGCACTGGCACAAAATCGCTGTCGGCGATGTAGCGGCCGCGATCTGCAAACGCCATCCGGGAGGCATCCCCAATCAAGCGCCAGCTTTCAGGGTTGTCTTTACCCAGTGACTTCATCGGGAAGTGACTGAGTACCCCCAGAATTTGCCCCACTGTAATACCGCCGGATGTTGGTGGTCCCATGCCACAAATACGGTACTGGTGGTAAGGCGCACAAACAGGCTGGCGCTCCACAATGCGGTAGTCAGCCAGATCTTCTTTGCTCAGAATGCCCGGGTTGCCCGCGGCGTTTTGCACTGTCGCCACGATGTCGGCGGCAATCTCGCCTTCGTAGAAATTATCAATGTTCTGAGCAACCAGTTTTAAGGTGTCGGCATACTCCTGATTCACCAGGCGGTGACCGACAGTGAGCGGATTACCATTGTCGTCAAAGAAGTACTGATAGGTTGACGGGTAGCGGCGCAGTCTGTCGGCATCGCCTTCAATCAGACCCGCCAAACGTGGAGAGACTTCAAAGCCACTTTCTGCCAGTTCAATGGCCGGTGTCAGCACTGCGCGCCATGAAAGGTTTCCGAATTTGGCGTGGGTGTCGTGCATCAGGCGTAATGTGCCCGGTGTGCCCACAGAGCGCCCACCGACCACAGCATCATAGAACTTCAGCGGCTCGCCATTTTCGTTCTGGAACAGCGTAGGCGTGGCATCTTTGGGCGCGGTTTCGCGTCCGTCAAAGGTGGTGAGTGCCTGCGCATCACTGTCCCAATACACCAGCAGTGCACCGCCGCCGATACCTGAGCTTTGTGGTTCAACCAAGCCGAGGACAGTTTGTACCGCCACCATGGCATCAATCGCATTCCCGCCAGCACGCAGCATGGCTTCACCTGCTCGGGTGGCATGGGGGTTGGCAGAGGCCACCATCCACTCTTTACCTTTCACGGCTTTTCGCATCACGCTACCGGTTGCGAGCTCCGGCGCAACGGCGTCAGCGGCTTCACCCTGGGTGGTGGCGGCAGCAGGAAAAGCAAGTGCAAGGCTGAGTGCCAGTACGGAAAGAAAAGGGGTAGGGTGTTTTTTCATTGTAATTCCTTTTAACGCCCAAGAGTTGGACTTTGAGTATAGTCCGCAAAAGGAAGAGAAGAGTGTCGGATTAACGAGGCAGAAACACGGATTTTTTCCGCTATGGCAGCAAGATAGAGGATTTGTCGGGCGTAAAGGAATACGGCACCTGACGGTGCCGTATTTGGTGCTTATTTGCTGCGTTGTTTGCTCCGGCTCCGGACGGCATCAAAGGTAAAAATTGCCAGCGCGGTCCAGATAAAGGCAAAAGTGGTCGCTTTATCTGTCGTGAACGGCTCGTTGTAGAGACCAACGGCCAACATGAACATAATGGTTGGGCCGATGTACTGGAAAAAACCCAACGTCGAGAGACGCAATTTCGTTGCCGCGCCGTTAAAGCAAAGCAGTGGCAGTGTCGTCACTACACCGGCAGCGATCAGAAGGAGGTTCAATCCCCAGTTGTTTTGCATCATGTCAGAGGTGGTGCTGCTGGCGATAAACAAAAGGTAAATCAGCGACACAGGCATCAGCACCAGAGTTTCGATGAAAAGCCCGGTTGCGGCATCGACGTTTATCTTCTTACGCAGAAGGCCGTAGCAGCCGAAACTACATGCCAGTACCAGTGCGACCCAAGGCAGTGACCCAAAGGTGATGACCTGAATGGCCACACCGAGAAATGCCAAGGTTACGGCAACCCATTGTAACTTTCTGAAACGCTCACCGAGGAAGACCATACCAAGGACCACATTGATCAGTGGGTTGATGTAGTAGCCGAGACTGGCATCGAGCATCAGGTCATTTTTCACCGCCCAAATGAAAATCAGCCAGTTAGCCGCAATCACCACGGCAGTGATGGTCAGAAGGCCAAGACGTTTTTTGTCTTTCAGTAACAATTTGACGCGCGCAAGACCACCGCTCGTATGAAGAATGAGGGCAAGGAAGAAGAAAGACCAAATCACGCGGTGCACCAACACTTCCATCGGTGGTACATCGGTTAGAGCCTTAAAGTAAAGCGGAGCAACGCCCCACATGGTGTAAGCGCCCAGCGCCAGCATCACGCCGCGGCGGGTTTGTTGCGCATCATTCACTGCGAAATCTCTACATCTAAAAACGCTAAAGAGCAAAAACCGCCTGATGGCGGTGCGTGCAGCGAAAAATAAAGGTTTGATGCGGATTTTTCTGGAGAGTGCCCAGCATCCACATCATATATAAAAGTTTTTGCTGCTTTGGCCAGTATATGGACTTCCCTTTTTGAAGCACACCTTTTCTGTTGAGAAAAATTGAACTGACAGTTCGTCGTCGTTGACCTTTTATCCATGCTCCGCTGCGTTTAGAATGAGCGGCTATTCAATGATGAGAGGCTCTATGACCGTTACCGATTCGGCCGAAATGACACCGCCACTGGCGCACGACGAAACTGTTCTGCAGGAAGTGTTCGGCTATCACAGTTACCGCGACGGTCAGAAAGAAATCATCGATGCCGCAGTTGGTGGGCGTGACTCATTGGTGATCATGCCAACAGGCGGTGGCAAGAGTCTCTGTTATCAAATTCCTGCCTTGGTGCGCGATGGCCTCACCATCGTGATCTCGCCGTTGATCTCCTTGATGAAAGATCAGGTCGACCAATTGCTGGCGAACGGCGTGCAAGCAGCATGTCTTAACTCTTCGATGAATCCAGACGAGCAATCGGCCACGTGGCAATCGCTGCGCAATGGCTCGCTCAAGCTGTTGTACGTATCGCCAGAGCGCATTCTGATGCGTGATTTTATCGAGCGTCTGCAGTCGGTAAACCTTGGCTTGATTGCGGTCGATGAAGCCCACTGTATTAGTCAATGGGGACATGATTTTCGTCCTGAGTACGCGCAACTTGGCAGCCTGAAGCAGCATTTCCTTGATGTGCCGGTCATGGCACTGACCGCAACGGCTGATGACACCACGCGTCAGGATATCTGCCAGCGTCTGGCCCTCAATGACCCGCATATTTATCTTGGCAGTTTTGACCGTCCGAATATCCGCTACACCTTGGTGGAAAAGCACAAGCCTCTGGCGCAATTGACCCAGTTTCTGGCAACCCAGTCCGGTCAGAGCGGCATTGTTTACTGCAACAGTCGTAAACGAGTCGAGCAGGTGGCAGAAAAGCTGATTGGCAGTAATATCCGCGCCGCAGCTTATCATGCAGGCATGACGAACGAGCAGCGCGCCTGGGTGCAGGAAGCGTTCCAGCGAGACGATGTGCAGATAGTCGTCGCGACCGTGGCTTTCGGCATGGGTATCAACAAACCCAATGTGCGTTTTGTGGTGCACTACGACATCCCGCGCAATATCGAATCCTACTATCAGGAAACTGGCCGTGCCGGGCGTGATGGCCTGCCAGCAGAAGCGGTGATGCTCTATGACCCGTCAGACATTGGCTGGCTGCACCGCTGCTTGGAAGAAAAACCGGATGGTCCGCAAAAGCTGGTGGAAAGCCACAAGCTCAATGCCATGGGCGCGTTTGCCGAAGCGCTGACATGCCGCCGTCTGGTATTGCTGAACTACTTTGGTGAGTATCGCGAGAAACCTTGCGGCAACTGCGATATCTGCCTTGACCCACCAACGCTGTTTGATGGTACTGAGCAAGCGCAAAAAGCCTTGTCCTGCGTGTACCGCGTGAACCAGAATTTCGGTGTGGGCTACACGGTCGAAGTGCTGCGCGGGATGCAGAACCAGCGTATTAAGGAACACGGACACGAGAAGCTCAGCACCTATGGTCTGGGGAAAGCGTTCAGCCATGAATACTGGGTCAGCATTTTCCGTCAGCTTATCCACCGTGGTTATCTGGTGCAGAACATTGCCCGAAGCTCTGTGCTGCAATTGACCGAAGAGGCGCGTCCGGTGCTTCGCGGGGAAATTGCGCTAGAACTTGCAGTGCCGAGATTAGGTCTGTCGCCACGTAGCAAAGCTGACAAGCTTGGTAAGCGTAATTACGACAAGAAGCTGTTTGCCAAACTTCGTAAGCTCCGTAAAGCGATTGCGGATGAAGAAGACATTCCACCATACGTGGTCTTCAACGATGCCACCTTGATTGAGATGGCAGAGATGATCCCAACCTCTCAAGGTGAGCTGCTGGCGGTGAACGGTGTCGGTCAGCGCAAGCTTGAAAAATATGGCAACGTATTCCTCGATGTGATTGAAGACCATATCACCCTTAATGACGATGAGCCGAGTTATGGATAACCCTACTTTCCGTCTTTCCCACCATGACAGCGAAGCAGGTCGGTTGGTGCTGGCTGCAGATGCGCTGGATTTTGATAACGCCGAGCAACATTTGATGGCGTTTTGCCAACTGATTGACGCTAAGGTCGCGGAAAAACAAACTGATGCGGATTTATTAAGCTGGCTTATCGACTTTGAAGGTGTGCCATTTATGCTGCGTGCCGAGCATTACAGCGCCAGTGTTTGGCTGGAAAGGCTGGGTGCAGAAGGTGATGAAGAGCTCGCCTTTCTGAATATCTGGCTGTCGAAACAGCTTGGCTAAGCCGCATTAGAAACCGACTAATTTGCAGCAGTTGGCATTCGCCGGAATTGATGTATAATTCGCCACCTTAATTAGGGGCTGTTAACCTTTGGTGATGATTTTTGCAGCCGTTTGTGGGGATTTTATGCAAGGCAGAAGCTTCGATGTGTAGCTAGCCTACATGAGAAGCTGATAACGCAGCAGAAATTCCCTACAAACGCTGCCCGAAGGGTTCTGCTCTAAGCGTTTTATGCTTTGTTGAGGTGTATTTGCTTAGAATGACTAGGCGGCACACACCTCGCCGCGCCTAAAACGCTTATAGCGAGAACAAAATTTAACCACCAAAGGTTAACAGCCCCTAGATGCCAGATCACAGAATCTGGTGAGTTGGTAATTTGGGTTCCCTCACCCCCAATGACAAAAAGGTTCACAATGAGCACTTTTACGCCCGCGCAACAGCGCAAAGCCCTCTCTTTCCTGGTGGTTTTCCACCTGGTTATCATTGCATCCAGTAACTACCTGGTTCAGCTGCCATTTACCGTTTTCGGGTTTCACACCACTTGGGGTGCGTTTACTTTCCCGTTCATTTTTCTGGCAACCGATCTAACCGTTCGCATCTTTGGTGCGGGCCTTGCGCGCCGGATCATTTTCGCGGTCATGGTACCGTCGTTGCTGATCTCCTATGTGCTGTCGGTCCTTTTTTACCAAGGCGAATATCAGGGACTGGGTCATCTGACTGAGTTCAATCTGTTCGTTGCGCGTATCGCCGCCGCAAGCTTTATGGCTTACCTGCTGGGACAAATCCTCGATATCCACGTGTTCAACCGCCTGCGCCAAACCAAGCAATGGTGGGTGGCGCCAAGCTGTTCAACGCTGTTTGGTAATGCGATTGATACTCTGGCGTTCTTTGCGATTGCTTTCTACAACAGTCCGGATGCCTTTATGGCGGAGAACTGGGTAGAAATCGCGCTGGTCGACTACGCATTTAAACTGGTGATCAGCCTCGGCTTGTTCGTTCCTATGTACGGTGTGCTGCTGAACTATATTGTCAGCCGCATTACCCGGGTGAACGAAGCCGTTGAAACCAAGCTGGTTTAACAGCGAAATCAACGCAGAATATTGAGGGAAAGAGAGCCGGTCGAAAGACCGGCTTTTTTTATGTCTTAACTTCAAGCGCTATAATCGAAACACGAGCGTCTTGGCGCTAATCATTTCAAGGACTATCCCATGATCATTCGAGAAGGCACGCTGGCGGAAGCCGTGAACGTGCTCAGCCAGATTGATGAATTTGCCCATCAGGAATCCCTCGAGTCGCTAAAAAAACGCATTGGTGACAAGTCTTCATTGGTATTGGTTGCTGATATCGACGGCGAACTTTGTGGTGTCAAAATTGGCTATCAGTTAGATGATGAGTGTTTTTACAGTTGGCTGGGTGGCGTGACCAAAACTGGTCGCCGCCGCGGTATTGCACAGGCGCTGTTACATGCGCAGGAACGTTGGGTGGCAAAACATGGCTATACCAGTCTCAGGGTGAAATCCCGTAACTGCTTTGCAGGCATGCTGTGTTTACTGTTGAACAATCACTACCAGATTGAACATCTGGAGAAGAAAGAGGCATTGGAGCAATATCGCCTTCATTTTGTGAAGAAAATCACACCTGTGGCATGAAGGTAAAAAACAAGCAAAATACTGCTTGCTAAATAGTAATGAGAATGATTATTATTTGTCTTGTTCGAAGGCAAGTGGGAAACTTACTTTCGGACACACGACATTGCTCACATTGCTTCCAGTATATGTTTTTTGCATGAAACTGCTTACGTTGTGCAGTTGACCCTGATGCAGGCGACGCTTTTGCTCAAAAGCGTCGCTTTTTTCTTTTTTATCCTACGCCAGTTCAACCAGCTTACTGACCAGCTTAGAGATCCCCGCATTTGCCTGACTGACAGAGGTTGCCAGCATGTATGCCGGTGTTGAGAGTAGGCGACGGCTTTGATCCAGCACGAAGTCATCCACTGGGCAATCAATGTGTTCACCGCCCATGGCGTTGAATGCCGCTGCAGTCTGCGGATCGTTACCGATAGTCCCTTTCGCACCGGGGCCATACACTTTCGGGATCAAGACGGGGGAAATACAGACATAACCAGCCGGTTTTTCTGCGATGGCGAATGCCTTACACACGCGCAGCACTTCTTTTTCGATCTCCATTTCTTCGTCGCTGGTGGCAAAGGTGCTTAGGTTTTTAGCGACACCAAATCCGCCGGGTAGCAGCAGGGCATCAAACTCATTCACGTTGAGTTCACTGAGTGGCTTTACATCACCGCGGGCAATGCGCGCCGCCTCTACCAGAACATTACGTGTTTCACCGGATTCTTCACCCGCGGCATGATTAATCACATGGTGTTGATCAACATCCGGCGCGAAGCAATGCCAGGAAGCACCCGCCTGCTCAATGGCCAACAGGGATAAAACGGATTCATGGATCTCTGCGCCGTCGTAGACACCACACCCAGCCAGAATGACTGCCACTTTCTTCATAAATGTGTCCTCATTTTAAATTCGGGACAGGCAATCAACGCTCATTCCTAGCCTGTCAGATCATCAATGCTAGGCTAGTTTATGAGCAAACTGGTAGGGATTTGAATCTAACCGGATCACATCCTTACAGATCGATAAAAGAAAATTTTTCTGGATAACTCGATCATGCCATTAATTTCTTTTTCCACAGTCGATGATCGGCGATCGATCCTGATCACGATCAATGACTTAAGGTTAAGTGTCTAAAAATTATAAGGTAAATTTCTTTCCCTTATGGCATTCCGAATTTGATCTACAGACCTGAAAATAAATACCAACAAACTTATCCACAGTGATTTTTAGTGAATGAGCTGTGTATAAGGCTTATGCACAGGGTGGGGAAGGTCGGCTAAGCAGAGAAGAATAATGTTGTAAATCCAAAGCGATCACCTTGGCATTCCTGAGCCGAAGAGCGAAATCTCGGGTTAACAGACTCCGGAACTCGTGGCATCCTTACCCATCAATCATTTTCCGGTTAGCTTATAACGTTATGGCGACGACTTCTGATAACCCGTTGATCCTGGTCGACGGCTCTTCTTATCTCTACCGCGCGTACCACGCTTCTCCCAACCTGACCAATGCCAATGGCGAGCCAACAGGTGCCGTTTATGGCGTCGTGAACATGCTGCGCAGCTTGGTGAAACAGTATCCGCAATCTCATGTGGCGGTGATTTTCGACGCCAAAGGCAAGACCTTCCGTGATGACATGTATGCGGAATACAAAGCGCACCGTCCGCCAATGCCGGATGATCTGCGAAGCCAAATTGCTCCGCTGCATCAAATCATCGAGGCCATGGGCTTCCCGATGCTGGTGATTGAAGGCGTTGAAGCGGATGACGTTATCGGCACACTGGCGGTGCAAGGTTCTAAGGCAGGCATGCCAATCCTTATCAGCACCGGTGATAAAGACATGGCGCAGTTGGTGGATGAAAACGTCACCCTGATTAACACCATGACCAACGTGATCATGACGCCACAAGGCGTGCATGACAAATACGGCTTTGGCCCAGAGCACATCATCGATTACCTCGCGTTGATGGGCGATAAAGTCGACAACATCCCGGGCGTACCGGGAGTGGGTGAGAAAACCGCCACTGCGTTGATCGCCGGTATCGGTGGTCTGGATGCGCTGTATGACAACCTTGATAAGATTGCAGACCTTAGCTTCCGTGGCTCAAAAACCATGGCGAAAAAGCTTGAGGACAATAAAGAGAACGCTTACCTCTCTTATCAGCTTGCCACTATCAAGCTTGATTGTGAGCTGCCGTTTAAGCCGGAAGAGCTAATCAACCGTTCGGCAGATAACGACAAGCTGGTTGAGCTTTTCACTGAACTGAACTTCAAGCGCTGGCTGGCAGAAGCCCAAAGTGGCAGTGCAGGTGTTGATGCCGTCGCAGAGCGCGCAGCTTCTGGCGCTTCAGCAGCGAAATCGTCTGCCAAAGCAGAAGCGACATTCGAAGCCGCCGCGATTGATCGAAGCCAATACGAAACCATCCTGACAGAAGAAGACTTCCAGCGCTGGATGGAGAAGCTGAAGAAAACCAATGTCGTGGCTTTCGATACCGAAACCGACAGCCTGGACTACATGGAAGCCAACCTGGTAGGTATTTCCTTCGCCGTTGCTGAAGGTGAAGCTGCTTACCTGCCGCTGACTCATGACTATCTGGATGCGCCGAAGCAGCTGGACAGAGACTGGGTGCTGGCAGAAATGAAAGCCTGGCTCGAAGATGCCGGTGCGCTGAAAGTTGGCCAGAACCTGAAATACGATGCGAGCGTGCTGGCACGTTACGATATCGCGATGCGCGGCATTGCTTACGACACCATGCTGGAATCTTACGTGTTCAACAGCGTGGCAGGTAAGCATGACATGGACAGTCTGGCACTTCGCTACCTGCAGCATAAGTGCATCAGCTTTGAAGAGATTGCCGGTAAGGGCAAGAAGCAACTGACCTTCAACCAGATTGAAATGGATCAGGCGTCCCCTTACGCGGCAGAAGACGCTGACGTCACCCTGCGTTTGCACAATGCCCTGATGGCACAGCTCAACAATGACGAGAAACTGAAAGTTATTTTCGAACAGTATGAAATGCCGTTGGTGCCAGTACTGTCGCGTATTGAGCGCCATGGTGTGTTGATCAGTGCGGAAATGCTGGCGAAGCAATCTCAGGAAATTGCGATTCGCTTGGATGAGCTCGAAAAGGAAACTTATGAGATTGCCGGTGAAGAATTTAACCTGAGTTCACCCAAGCAGCTTCAGGCCATCCTGTTCGAGAAAATGGGTCTTCCTGTGTTGAAGAAGACACCATCAGGCACCCCTTCTACTAACGAAGAAGTGCTTCAGGAGCTGGCACTGGATTACCCGCTGCCAAAACGCATTCTGGAATACCGTGGACTGGCGAAGCTGAAATCCACCTATACCGATAAACTGCCGAAGATGGTGAAACCAGCTACTGGCCGTGTGCACACTTCTTATCATCAGGCAGTCACGGCAACGGGTCGTTTGTCATCAACCGATCCGAACCTTCAGAACATTCCTATCCGCAATGAAGAAGGCCGTCGTATCCGTCAGGCGTTTATCGCACCGGCAGGTAAGACCATTCTGGCAGTCGACTACTCGCAAATTGAACTACGTATCATGGCGCACTTGTCTGGTGATGAAGCCCTGATTGATGCTTTCCGACACGGCAAAGACATCCATGCGGCAACGGCTGCGGAAGTGATGGGGATTGATATCAGTGATGTGACCTCTGAAATGCGTCGCCGTGCGAAAGCCATTAACTTCGGCCTTATCTATGGCATGAGTGCGTTTGGTCTGGCGAAACAGCTCGGCATTCCACGTGGTGAAGCGCAGCAATACATGGAACGCTACTTCGAGCGCTACCCAGGTGTGCGCCAGTACATGGAAACCACCCGACTGCAGGCTGCGGAGCAGGGCTATGTAGAAACTATCTTTGGCCGCCGTCTTCACCTGCCGGAAATCAAATCCAGTAATGCCATGCGTCGCAAAGGGGCAGAGCGCGCTGCAATCAATGCTCCTATGCAGGGAACGGCAGCAGATATCATCAAACGCGCGATGATTTTGGTGGATGCCTGGATTCAAACCCAGCCTGAGGGTCGTGTGGCACTCATCATGCAAGTACACGATGAATTGGTGTTGGAAGTAGATACCGAACACCTTTCTGACATTGAGCAACAGGTTTGTAAGTTAATGGAATCGGCTGCGTTGCTGGAAGTTCCGCTGGTCGCCGAATCTGGTAGCGGCGAAAACTGGGATCAGGCGCATTAAATCAGGCGGTTGATTCCGACCTGACTCGCATAAACACTTAAAACTTAACGCGAAAAAAGCCCGCTGCTGTGGGCTTTTTTATTTCTGAAATGAAACAATATGAATACATCAGGTGTTCATTTTTATAATTTGATGAAAAAAAACTACGTAAAGGGTTTTCTTAATCGGCCATTTGATATACAGTAAGAGGCGTAGGGTACAGAGGTAAGATGTTCTATCTTTCAGACCTTTTGTTTCACGTTATTGGATTTAGCTGATTCAGCAGCCCCGGTTGACAAATGTCAGCCGGGGCATTTTTTATTGTGCTTTTCCTATCCAATACTTCTTCTAGATGCCTCTCATTAATTCCTTTAAATACATTGTCTTATCTGTATTATTATTGATGTATTTGTATTTTGTTACCGTTTATTAGAGTAAATACTTTAATTTGAGGGCGTTGGCGTTATAATGACCACTGCTTCTTGTTCTTGATGTGTCAGGGTTGTCTGCAATCCAACTTACGACAGGCAACTCACACGTTATTTCTGACCGAATTGAGTGATCGATTCGGTCTTTTTTTATTCAATCAAATCTGTAACTCACTTCCAGAATGAAAGAGATCGTTACTTATACGATTTTCATGATATTTCATATCAAAAAATAAGTTTGAGAAATAAAAATAAAGCGATTAACAATCAATGTGTTGGAATTTTTAACAGAACAGGTGCCTGATCTTTGAGGCAAATATGACAGGTGTTTAGGCGGGTGTAACTTGCGGGGTTGGGGAAAATCACTGACACTAGCTTTATAACGACTAAAAAAAAACCTCCTATTTCTCTCCCGTTACCCCACCTATATGGTGGGGTCTTTATTTTCAGCGTCCTGACAGATTAAGCCTCGTCGTTTTCAGTATCTTGCTGATCAGATTCTTGTGGGATTTCGAGTGCCGGTGCGTACCAACCATCCAGCTTTTTACGCAGTTTATCGACACCAATACCCTTTAATGATGAGTAAAGCTCGACTTCTACATCACCGCCAAAATCTTTGGCTGCTTCACGCACTTTTAAAAGCTCTGCTTTGCGCGCACCGCTTTTCAGCTTGTCACACTTGGTTAGCAGTGCGAGCACCGGCAAGTTGCTGTCTACCGCCCAGAAAATCAAATCCTGATCCAGCTCTTTCAGTGGGTGGCGGATATCCATCAGCACGACGAGGCCTTTAAGCTGGTTACGCTTTTGCAGGTATTCGCCCAGAGATTTCTGCCATTTTAGCTTCATTTCCAGCGGCACTTGCGCGTAGCCGTAACCCGGCAAGTCAACAATGTGGCATCCCTCATCCACTTTAAACAGGTTGATTAATTGTGTGCGACCCGGCGTTTTACTGGTTTTCACCAAGCTTTTTTGATCACAAAGCCTGTTTATTGAGCTAGATTTACCAGCATTGGAACGACCTGCGAATGCGATCTCGATGCCAGTATCATGAGGTAAAGCCCTGATATCTGGTGCACTGGTAATAAAGTGGGTGTTTCGATAGTTGAGTGAAGGATTCACTGTTAACTCCGTCTCGACTTTATGTAGTCGACTGATTACTTTTATGTGAAATTGTGTAAAATGACCGTGCTCGGTTTTTGCTCGATGATTGTATCATGATGGCGTGGGCATCGTGGTATTGGAAGCTTGATAATTATAAATGGAATGTCATGAAGAGATTAGCGCTACTACTCACTTTATTCGCGAGCTTTACTGCCTTTGCACAAGGCGATGCAGAAGCAGGTAAAGCAAAATCAGCCACTTGTGCCGCTTGTCACGGTGCAGACGGTAACAGCGTCATTCCCGCCAACCCTAGCCTTGCAGGTCAGCACGAAAAATACCTTCTTAAGCAGCTCAAAGAGTTCAAGCTGGGTATGACGACTGGCGGAGAGCAAGGTCGTAACAATGCCGTGATGGCCGGCATGGTGGCTGCACTGTCTGAGCAAGACATGGCAGATTTGGCGGCATACTACGCATCACAAACAGCGAAACCGGGTACGACTCCGGAATCTTCTATCGAAATTGGTAGAGAGCTGTACATGGCTGGTGACCAAGAGCGTGGTATTGCAGCTTGTATTGCGTGTCACGGCCCTCGAGGTAACGGCACCGCACTGTCAGGCTTCCCGAAAATTTCCGGTCAAAACGCCGATTACATGAAAGCCCAGCTGATGGCATTCCGTGACGGTCAGCGCAACAACGACCTTAACGGCATGATGCGCATTGTGGCGCAGAAGCTGTCAGATAAAGAAATCGAAGCTATCTCGAACTATGTAGGCGGTCTGCACTAACAGACTGTGCAATAGTCAGATTGCGCAAAAAGACGTCAAAAAGGCAGCGTTCGCTGCCTTTTTTCGTTTGGGTTTCTATTATTTCCCATGATCTTGTAAGCGATTGACCATTCTTTATAGAGAAAGGTGCTTAAATATTTGCTGGTTTTTATTTTTTTCTTCTATATTTCAGAAAGATACTTTTTAAGTGCATTTGGTAATGGTTTGAATTGTGAGTTACCGCCTGTTTTGAAAAGTGCGAAAGCGTAAACTTATTCATGTCGACAGGAGCACGACACGGAAAGGACAATCAGGACGATTTCGCAGGGCTGCGCAAGGATTCAAAAGGACTTTGGCTTAGGAAAGCCTCAGAAACCAGGACGTTATGTTGTCAGGACGGCATTCAAAAGTGTGAAGGATTCACACTCAGCATGGACCACCTTCAGGACGAAAGGTTAGGACACACACCAGGATGGTGATGACGACAGGACGTTGCGAGTAATAACTCAAATAAAAATGGCAGGACGCCCGCGCTTAGAAGGACCCTTATTCACCGGGATGTGGTGTTACTGTTAGGGATGAAAACGGTAAATCCGTTCATTAGAACGCTATAGAGCGACAGGCTTTGCCTGTCGCTTTTTTCTTATTCAACTTTCTGCTACATTTCCCGCCATTCAATTTGGTGTAGAAATCCCCATGTCCCTTGAATGCCCTCTATGTAGATCTGCTGATATAGCCGATTTCGAGCAGGATAGACGTCGCCGTTACTTCCGTTGTCAGGAATGCTATCTGGTCTTTGCAGACCCTGAGTGCCTGTTATCACCGGAGGAAGAAAAAGCCGTCTACGACAAACATGAAAATGTCGTGGAAGATGAAGGCTATCGACGTTTCCTAAGCCGTCTCGCGACACCGCTTATGGAAAAAATGGGTGAGGGCGCCAAGCAAGGCTTAGACTTTGGATGTGGTCCCGGTCCGGCTTTAGCCGCCATGCTTGAAGAAGCCGGACACCAAATGGCCGTGTACGATCCGTATTTTGCGCCCAACCTCAGTGCGTTGGACGCTACGTATGATTTCGTGACCTGTACAGAAGCCATTGAACACTTTTATATGCCTCACAGGGAATGGAGACAATTGCTGAACTTGGTCAAGCCGGGAGGCTGGTTAGCCATTATGACCAAGCTCGTTATTGATGCTCCAGCTTTCAAAAGCTGGCATTACAAAAATGACCCAACCCACGTGAGTTTTTTCAGTCGCGAAACGTTCCGCTTTTTGGCCGAGCGTGATGGTCTTGACGTGGACTTTGTTGGTAACGACGTAATTTTACTGAGGAAGAAAAACGAATGACCCGCAAGAAAAAAGCCCGCAAAGTTGGCTCTGAAGGTCCTGCGCAATACAGCGAGAAGTCGCTGACCAAAGAAGACATTGCTGCGCTGGCACGCAAGCGTAAGAGCAAGCGCAAAGGTCTGAAGTCTGGCTCACGCCACTCGGAAGGTAAAACCGCGCAACAGCGTCAGGCGCAGGCACAACGCGACCCGCGTCTGGGCAGCAAAAAGCCTATCCAGTTGGTGGTAGAAGCCAAACCACATCCAAAATCTGCAGAAGCGAAGAAGGCCCGTCGCCTGAGCGCTGAGCAGGAATTGGAAATGTTGGAAAATGATGCGCAACTAAATGTGCTTCTCGACCGTATTGAAAAAGGTGACAGTTTGGGCGCAGGCCTTCAGCAATACGTTGATGAGAAGCTGGATCGCATTGAGGTGCTAATGAAGCAATTGGGTCTGTTCGAAGAGGACGAGCCTGAAGTGGAAGAAGCACCGAAGAAAAACAAACGCCGCGATGACGACGATTTGCTGGCGGAGTTTGAAAACTTCAAATTTGACCAGGAGTAAGTGTTGGAAACTCTTCCTATAGGTGTTGTGGTACTCGGTGGTGCCATCATTCTCGGTTTGGCTGTGTATGCAGGCTGGTTGCTGTCGAAACTTCGCCATCAAACCAAAATGCAGGAAAAGGCGATGAACGCCGCTATCAAGCAACGTAACGAGAAAATCATTGAGAGTGTAGATGTGATTGCCATGGCGACACTGCAAGAGCAGTGCGACCTGTCAGAAGCGGCTATCCGTCTTTACATGATCATGGACCACCTGCAGGGAGAGAAGCGCGTAGAATTCCCTGAGCGCTTCCCCGCACTTTACGAATTGTATGATGTGGTGAAAGACATGCCACGCGGCGATGCGCGTAAGAAGATCGAAAAGCGTGAACGCATGCGCCACGACATGGAGCGTATGAAGGCGGAAGCCCGTCTTCAGCAGGCCATTCATACAGAGCTTGAGGAAATCCTCGCATTTACTGGCGCAAAAATGACGCCGGTGCGTACCTTAGCGAGTTAACAACTCAGCCATAAAAGGTACGATCTGACCAACAATTTTCCCGTTCCTTGTGCGGGAACAATTCTTAGCAGCCGGAGAGTGTGGCAGAATTAGCCAACTTACACTTTCCGGTTGTTCATTTTGGCGGGAACATACATGTCTAAGCAGCAAATTATCTGGGATCAGGCACTGATCGAGAAGTATAACTACTCAGGGCCGCGTTACACCTCTTACCCAACCGCACTGGAATTCCATGAGGTTTTCACGGCGGCTGAGTTTGATATGGCATGCACCCAATACCCAGATCGTAATCTGTCTCTGTATGTGCACATCCCGTTTTGCCACACCCTTTGCTACTACTGTGGCTGTAACAAGGTGATCACCCGTCATGCACACAAAGCGGATCAGTATCTTGATGCGCTGGAACTGGAAATCCGTCAACGTGCATACCTGCTTCGCGACCGCAACGTGACTCAACTGCACTGGGGCGGCGGTACGCCAACCTTCCTGACCAAAGAGCAGATTTCCCGCCTGATGTCCCTGCTGCGTGAAGAATTCCGTCTCAATGCCGATGCGGAAATCAGTATCGAAGTGGATCCGCGTGAAATTGAACTCGACATGTTGGATCACCTGCGTAGTGAAGGCTTCAACCGTCTAAGTATCGGCGTGCAGGATTTCGATAAGACAGTTCAGAAAGCGGTGAACCGTGAGCAGGATGAAGACTTCATCAAAGCCATGGTGGTGCGTGCCAAAGAATTGGGTTTTCGCTCGACCAACCTGGATCTGATTTATGGCCTTCCGCACCAAGATAGTGCAACCTTTGCTAAGACATTAGAGCAGGTGCTGACCATGCAGCCGGGCCGTTTGTCTGTTTTCAACTATGCGCACCTGCCACAACTGTTCGCGGCGCAGCGAAAAATCAAAGAAGACGATTTGCCATCGCCACAGGAAAAACTGGCGATGTTGGAGCAAACCATTAACACCCTGACTGGCGCAGGCTACCAGTTTATCGGTATGGACCACTTTGCCTTGCCGGATGATGAACTGGCGGTAGCGCAGCGTGAAGGCATCCTCCACAGAAACTTCCAGGGTTACACCACCCAAGGCGATTGCGATCTGCTGGGGTTGGGGGTGTCAGCGATTTCCATGATTGGTGATTGCTATGCACAGAACCAGAAAGAGCTGAAGAAATACTACGGTCAGGTCGACGAGCAACGCCATGCGCTGTGGAAAGGCGTAATGCTGGATGGCGATGATTTGCTTCGCCGCGAAGTCATCAAATCGCTGATCTGCAACTTCACACTGGACAAGCGTGCGATTGAACGCGAGTTTGATGTTTCCTTCGATACCTACTTTGCGGAAGATTTGGATTTACTGCAGTGCTTTGTCGATGATGAGCTGGTGAGCATTGATGCAGATACCATTAAAGTGACGTTGAAAGGCCGCCTGCTGATTCGCAACATCTGCATGTGCTTTGACACTTACTTGCGTGACAGAGCACGTCAGCAGCAGTTTTCCCGCGTGATTTAATGCTGTCTCACACCACAAGAAACGAAAAAAGCCGCTGATTGCGGCTTTTTTGTTGGCTGTTGATGGGGCGTTATACGCCGCTGCCGATGCTGAAAATAGCCAGCACCACAGCCAGAGCTGCCGCTGCCAGTTGACCTGGGCCAGCAGCAACAATTTCATTTGCGGTAAACAGTGCGTCGAACATGATACTTCTCATCCGGCGTAAATATGGGTTTTCAACCAAGGGGCTTATCAAAGAAAAGGCTCTGCATTGACCTTGATTGCTTAAAATTCGGCGGCATTCTACTTGAGTTTTGAACAAAAAAACACCGGCTTTTGCCGGTGTTTTCAGGATATTTTTCAGGTGAACGGATTAGCCGCGGGATGCTGCTTTGGCTTTCAGTTCCGCTTTTTCGCTATCAGACAGGAACGCGATTTCCATGCCGTTCGCTTGAAGCTGAGTGATTTGCGCTTGGCTCAGACCGGCCTGTGGTGCGGCTACTTCGTATTCGTAAGGCAACTCGATACCTGATACAGCAGGGTCATCGGTGTTCAACGTTGCCAGAATGCCTTGTGCCAGGAACTGTTTCACCGGGTGTGCTTCCAATGAAGCCACGGTGCTGGTTTGCACGTTAGAGGTCAGGCAAGACTCAATGCCGATACGGTTTTTGGCCAGAAACTCCATTAAAGATGGGTCTTCGATGGCTTTCACACCATGGCCGATACGGGTTGCACCCAACTCATTGATTGCCTGCCACATGCTTTCTGCCCCTGCTGCTTCGCCAGCGTGCACAGTCACATTCAGGTTAGCTTTACGGACTTTGGCAAAGTGATCGTTGAACTGGTGACCCGGCTGTCCCAGTTCGTCACCAGCCAAATCGATAGCAACCAGGTGTTCTTTCAGTGCCAACAGCGCATCCAGCTCCTGCATGCAGGCTTCCACACCAAAAGTACGGCTCATGATACCAATCAGGTTGGTTTTCACGCCGAAGTCACGGCTACCAGCCTGAACGCCATCAATCACCGCTTCCACCACACCTTGCACTGGAAGTTGGTGCTTCATCGCCATGTAGTAAGGCGAAAAGCGCAGCTCTGCATAGTCAATGCGCGCATTTAGGGCATCTTCGACGTTTTCATAGGCAACACGGCGAACCGCGTCCAGATCGCCCAGTACAGCGACACCCCAATCCAGCTTGGACAGGAAACCAACCAAATCCGGCTCGTTAGACATAACCTGAACGTGTGGGCGGAGTGTGTCGATAGTGTCAGCAGGAAGCGTCATGCCGAACTTCTGACCCAGTTCCAGAATGGTGTTAATACGAATATTGCCATCAAGGTGACGGTGCAGATCCGCCAGAGGAAGGTGGGTTGCGATCATGTGAATATCCTTA
The DNA here is from genome assembly GCF_947387585.1 of Grimontia sp. SpTr1. Taxonomy (NCBI): domain Bacteria; kingdom Pseudomonadati; phylum Pseudomonadota; class Gammaproteobacteria; order Vibrionales; family Vibrionaceae; genus Grimontia; species Grimontia sp. SpTr1. The sequence goes on along the minus strand of NZ_CANDOD010000019.1, from coordinate 41,148 downwards.
AATCAACTTTTGGCAAGTATAAGGACTAAATACAAGGTCGTCAGTAGGGCTGGGAAAGGAAACCGCCTAAAAAGGCGGTTTTGAAAAGATTGTTTACCAAATTTGTTTAAATGGTGAACTGTTTTGGGTTTATGGCATTTGAAGTTCTTTGAGCTTACGGGTCAGGGTGTTACGTCCCCAACCAAGCAGTTTTGCTGCTTCCTGCTTGTGCCCCCGGGTGTGGCTGAGTGCTTCACGCAGCAAGATACGTTCAAATTCAGGCAAGGCTTCACGTAGCAGGTTGTCATCACCGTTATCCAGCGACAGACGAGCCCATTGGGATAGCGCGGCCTGCCAGCTGTCACCTTCGCCGGTACTTTCCATTGATTCAGGTTGCATCAGCTCTGGCGGCAAGTCTTCGGGCAAAATTTCTTTACCGCTCGCCATCACTGTCAGCCAGCGACAGGTGTTTTCAAGCTGGCGTACGTTACCGGGCCAGGAAAGACCTGACATTAAATCCAGTGTGGTCGGGTGCAGTGATTTAACCTCGATATCGAGCTCATCAGAAGCTCGCTTGAGAAAGTGTTTGGCGAGCTGACCGATATCCTGACGACGCTCACGAAGCGGCGGCAGGTGAACACGAATTACGTTCAGGCGGTGGAACAAGTCTTCACGGAAACTGCCTTCGGCCACCAATCTTTCAAGGTTCTGGTGTGTTGCTGCAATGATGCGGACATCCACATTGATGGCCTGATGGCCACCGACACGATAGAACTGGCCATCGGCCAGCACGCGCAGCAGACGGGTTTGGATATCCAGCGGCATATCACCGATTTCATCCAGAAACAGGGTGCCGCCATTAGCCTGCTCAAAGCGGCCCTGTCGGACATTGTTGGCACCGGTAAAGGCGCCTTTCTCGTGACCAAACAGTTCCGACTCAATCAAGTCTTTAGGGATTGCCGCCATGTTAAGTGCGATAAAAGAGTTTGACGCGCGTGGGCTATGGCGGTGGAGAGCATGGGCAACCAACTCTTTACCCGTGCCGGACTCACCGTTGATCAATACGGAAATCGATGAACGGGAAAGGCGACCAATGGCGCGGAAAACTTCCTGCATAGACGGCGCTTCACCGATAATCTCCGGTGCGGCTTCCATGGTTTCTTTGGGAGAGCGCTGGCGTTTTTGCTCCTGACTGTGGGAGACGGCGCGCTCAACCAACGCAACAGCTTCATCAATATCAAACGGCTTTGGCAGGTATTCAAATGCCCCTTTCTGATACGCGCTCACTGCAGCATCCAGATCCGAGTGAGCAGTCATAATGATGACTGGCAGTGTCGGGTATTCAGATTGCAGACGGTTTAGCAGGGTGAAGCCGTCGGTGCCCGGCATGCGGATATCAGAGACAAGTACATCCGGGACTTCCCGGTTTAATGCATCCAGCACGCTGTCAGCGTCGGCAAAAGTTTCACAAGCAAGCCCAGCTGCGCTCAGGGTGCGTTCCAGTACCCAGCGGATTGAGCTGTCATCATCGACGACCCAGATTAGTCCTTTGCTCATATTCTCCCCTTAGCGACGAATGGGTAACAAAATGGTGAAAGTGGTGTGTCCCGGCCAGCTATTAACGTAAATCTTGCCTTTATGCTGATCTATGAGGTTTCGGGTAATGGAAAGTCCCAGCCCTGTGCCTCCGGGGCGCCCTGACACCATGGGATAAAACAAGGTGTCCTGGAGCTCAGGGGCAATGCCAGGACCATTGTCAGAAATATCGATACGTGCAGCCAAACGGTGGCGCTTCCCGCCAATCACGACTTGATGCTCAGTACGGGTGCGGAGAATGATTTCAGCATTTGGGCTGTCTCCCATAATTTGCGCTGCATTGTTCACCACGTTGAGAATGGCCTGTTCCATCTGGTCAGGATCCATCTCAATGTCGGGCAGGCTGGGGTCGTAGTCACGCTCTACCACCACTTTATCTGCACTGAGTTCAACCAGCTGGCGAACTTTCTCCAGTATGACGTGGATGTTTTCTTGCTGGCGGTGACCGGGCTTTTGTGGCCCCAGTAGTCTGTCGACCAGATTGCGCAGGCGGTCAGCCTGCTCAATGATGATGCGGGTATATTCCGCAAGATTTGGGTCGGGCAGCATTTTCTCTAAAAGCTGAGCCGCACCACGAAGGCCACCGAGCGGGTTTTTAATTTCATGGGCAAGGCCACGCACCAGCTCTTTGGCAGCCTGCTGTTGTGCCTGCTGCTGCAACTCTTTACTGATTTGTTGTTGGTGACCAATGGCTTTGATTTCTATCAGCATGGAAGGACTGCGCGCCCACATTAAAGGGCTGGCACTCAGCTCGACTTTGCGCTGGTGGCCGTCAACAACGATGGTGACATCGCTATCTGTTAGCCCTTGACCGCCAGAAAGCGTTTCCTTGACCAGGCTGAGGTCGATTGAACAGTGTTGCAACAGTTCGGGAAGGGGATGCTCTAGTAAACGACGTGCACTCAGGCAGAGCAGTTGCTCGGCTGCAGGGTTGGCATAGGTGACAACAAGATCATTATCAAGCACCAACACCGCAGTGATGAGGTTATCCATAACAGTTTCGGTCAGCGTGGCCACATTACCTTCCTTTTGATTGCACCAATATGGTGCAATCCAGTTTACTCGATAGTGCGTTGTTGTGCAGCGAAGAAAAACCGCTTTCTACAGCAGCGCTGCCAAATAGCGTCTCAGCCTGTGTTATCTGGGGGTTGGCTTGCCCGGAGGCAGTGCTTTCTTCTTGGTTGCCCGATGCAGATACACAGTAACTGAATGGGATGCTGCAATTACCTTGCCATCTTGTAGTAATTGCACCTTTATGGTGTGGGTGCCTCGATCAACGTTGTTTAGGGTTAAAGATGCACCTTTTGAGGCGGGCTGTTTCTTTCCATCAATCACGGCGCGAACAGATTGATTTTTCCCTAGTGGCAGGTCGGTAGAAATATTGAGGGTGATATTGCCTTCATTACTGCGAATGGTGGCTTCATCGCCCGGAGAGAGCAGGGAAATTGAGCTGGCCAGCGGCGGCGCTTCGGGGGCATCAGGTATGGGCGGCGCTTCCGGCGTGGCAGGTGAAGCAACATTGGATGGCCCCTGAGCAGGTAGAGGAATCGTACCTAACACCACCTCGAGCTCCAAACTCGCGGAAGGTGGCGAATCGCTGAAATGCAGAGTGCCATTTTCATCAACCCAGCGGTAATACTCACCCGCACTGGCGGACACAGACAGTGCACCAAAAAGGAGCATACCGATTTTGCGCATCATGAATTCCTTGAGTTTCTGGCGGGATGCCAACAAACCTATTTTCCGTGGGGGAGAAATCCAGACAATAGAAAAAGGGCCCGCCTGTGAGCGAGCCCTTTGATTTGGTATGAAACCCGTTGAGTTACACTGAGTAGTACAGTTCGAATTCCAGTGGGTGAGTGGTCATGTTCACCTTCTCAACGTCCTGAGATTTCAGCGCGATGTAAGAATCGATGAAGTCATCAGAGAATACGCCGCCTGAAGTCAGGAACTCACGGTCGTCGCTCAGTGCTTGCAGAGCTTGCTGCAGAGACTCAGCAACAGTTGGGATTTCTGCTGCTTCTTCTGCTGGCAGGTCGTACAGGTCTTTATCCATTGCATCGCCAGGGTGGATCTTGTTCTTAATACCGTCAAGACCAGCCATCAGCATTGCTGCGAACGCCAGGTATGGGTTAGCCGATGGATCGCCGAAGCGAACTTCGATACGACGTGCTTTCGGGCTTGGTACCACTGGGATACGGATAGAAGCAGAACGGTTACGTGCAGAGTATGCCAGCATAACAGGAGCTTCGAAGCCTGGAACCAGACGCTTGTATGAGTTGGTAGACGCGTTCGCGAATGCGTTGATTGCGCGAGCGTGCTTGATGATACCACCGATGTAGTACAGAGCAGTTTCAGACAGGCCGCCGTACTTGTCGCCAGCGAACAGGTTTTGACCGTCTTTCGCCAGAGATTGGTGAACGTGCATACCTGAACCGTTATCGCCAACCAGTGGCTTAGGCATGAAGGTCGCAGTCTTACCAAATGCGTGCGCTACGTTGTGAACAACGTACTTGTAGATTTGGATTTCATCCGCTTTGCTGGTCAGGGTATTGAAACGCGTTGCGATTTCGTTCTGACCTGCAGTTGCTACTTCGTGGTGGTGTGCTTCAACAACCAGACCCATCTCTTCCATTACCAGACACATTGCTGAACGGATGTCTTGAGATGAATCAACTGGTGCTACTGGGAAGTAACCGCCTTTAACGCCAGGACGGTGACCTTTGTTACCGCCTTCGAAATCAGAACCTGTGTTCCATGCTGCTTCTACGTCGTCAATCTTGAAGAAAGAACCTGACATGTCAGTCGCGAATTTCACATCGTCAAACAGGAAGAACTCTGGCTCAGGACCGATCAGAACAGTGTCTGCGATACCGGTAGAGCGCATGTAGTCTTCAGCGCGTTTTGCGATAGAACGTGGGTCACGGTCGTAGCCTTGCATAGTTGCTGGCTCAAGAATGTCACAACGTACGTTCAGCGTTGCATCTTCCGTGAATGGGTCAAGTACTGCTGAAGACGCGTCAGGCATCATCACCATGTCTGACTCGTTAATGCCTTTCCAACCTGCAACAGATGAACCGTCGAACATTTTACCTTCTTCGAAGAAGTCCGCGTCGATCTGGTGTGCTGGGATTGAGATGTGTTGCTCTTTACCTTTGGTATCGGTGAAGCGCAGGTCAACAAACTTAACTTCGTGCTCTTGGATTAAGGCGAGTACGTTTTCTACTGACATGTGAATAAACCTCCGGTGTCATTGTTCTCTAACTTGGTGAAGTTGCTTCTATGCGTTCCACCAAAAAATGGGTCTGGCTCCACTAAAGCTAAAAGTGTGCCAAGTTTGAAATCCCAGTCATTCCGCGCTTTTACACGAAAATGACTTAAAAAAGTGCGTTACTTCGATCAATTATGGTGCGCGTCCGCACCAAGATGGTGCAACTGGAAGGGTTGCGTGCCAATCAACTCATTCAGCAGCGGTTCGGCGATGTTGTCAACGTCAGAACAATGGGATGGATAAGACAATGTTGGAGCTGTGAGGTGGATCGAAAGTCGGCCCATTGTGGTGCAATAAAAAACGCAAGTAGTCGACCCATCATAAGGAAGAAAAATGTTGCCCATATGTAGCGCACTGTTCGTCCGCAGGCAGTATTAGATAAGGGATGGAGACAGACTTCCAAAGTGGGCTTTTTGTGTCGGTAACAAGGCAGAACGAATATAAATTGATCCTAAGTCACATATTTCGTGGGTTTTCAATAAAAATCTGGTAAATTACGGCCGGATTTTTAATCAGTGGCGGTGAGCGCTTTCGGCAAAGCCGGAGCTTTTGGCGGCACATCTTTTTTGAGTGAAAGAGAACCCATGTCTACTTTACAGATAGATAAACTAAGAAACATCGCGATCATCGCGCACGTTGACCACGGTAAAACCACCCTGGTTGACAAACTGCTTCAGCAGTCTGGCACCCTGGAAACCCGTGGCGAGCACGAAGAACGCGTCATGGACTCGAACGACATCGAGAAAGAGCGTGGCATTACCATTCTGGCGAAGAACACCGCGATTAACTGGAATGATTACCGCATCAACATCGTAGATACCCCAGGACACGCCGACTTCGGTGGTGAAGTGGAACGTATCATGTCGATGGTTGACTCTGTACTTCTGATCGTTGACGCAGTTGATGGCCCAATGCCACAAACTCGCTTCGTAACGCAAAAAGCGTTCGCACACGGTCTGAAGCCAATCGTTGTTATCAACAAAATCGACCGTCCTGGCGCGCGTCCTGACTGGGTAATGGACCAGGTATTTGACCTGTTCGATAACCTGGGTGCTACTGACGAGCAGCTGGACTTCCAAGTGGTTTACGCATCAGCATTGAACGGTTGGGCGACACTGGAAGAAGGCGAAACCGGCGAGAACATGGAACCACTGTTCCAGGCTATCGTTGATAACGTATCAGCACCAGAAGTTGATACCGAAGGCTCTCTGCAAATGCAGATCTCTCAGCTGGACTACAGCTCTTACGTTGGCGTTATCGGTGTTGGCCGTGTGACCCGTGGTTCTGTAAAACCTAACCAGCAAGTGACCATCGTAGGTGCTGACGGTAAGACCCGTAACGGTAAAGTCGGTACTGTACTGGGTTACCTGGGCCTTGAGCGCCATGACGTTGCATCTGCAGCGGCAGGCGACATCATCGCAATCACAGGTCTGGGTGAGCTGAAAATCTCTGACACCATCTGTGACGTGAACGCGGTTGAAGCGCTTCCAGCGCTGTCTGTTGACGAACCAACTGTGACCATGACTTTCCAGGTAAACACCTCTCCTTTCGCAGGTAAAGAAGGTAAGTTCGTGACTTCACGTAACATCCTTGAGCGTCTGCAGAAAGAACTGGTGCACAACGTTGCACTGCGCGTTGAAGAAACTGAAGACCCGGATAAATTCCGCGTTTCAGGTCGCGGTGAACTGCACCTGTCTATCTTGATCGAAAACATGCGTCGTGAAGGCTTCGAGCTTGCTGTATCTCGTCCAGAAGTTATTCTGAAAGAAGAAGATGGCCAGCTGATGGAACCGTTTGAGACCGTGACCATTGACGTTCAGGAAGAGCACCAGGGCGGCATCATGGAGAAAATCGGCCTGCGTAAAGGCGAGCTGAAAGACATGTCTCCAGACGGTAAAGGCCGTGTACGTATGGACTTCATCATGCCATCTCGTGGCTTGATTGGCTTCCAGACTGAGTTCATGACCCTGACTTCTGGTTCAGGTCTGATGTACCACACCTACGACCATTACGGTCCACACAAAGGCGGTAACATCGGCCAGCGTAACAACGGTGTACTGATTGCGAACGCAGCGGGTAAAGCCCTGACTAACGCCCTGTTCAACCTGCAGGAGCGTGGTCGTCTGTTTATCGGTCACGGTGTTGAAGTTTACGAAGGCATGGTTATCGGTATTCACAGCCGTGACAACGACCTGACTGTTAACGCCCTGAAAGGTAAGCAGTTGACCAACGTACGTGCATCAGGTACTGATGACGCACAGGTACTGACTTCACCAATCAAGTACACACTGGAGCAGGCTCTGGAGTTCATCGATGACGACGAACTGGTAGAAGTCACCCCAGAAAGCATCCGTATCCGTAAGAAACTGCTGACTGAAACTGACCGTAAGCGCGCAAGCCGCGGCAGCAAGTAAGCCTTCTTAGGAACGTAAAAAAGCCTCCCGGTTGGGAGGCTTTTTTGTCTCTATCGCTTTTTTTCTGCGTTATTTGACGAACTTGTTGTAAACAAACAGCAGGATAAGTGCGCCCACTGTTGCCATTACGATGCCGCCAATGCTAAGACCGGTTGTGGTGCCAATGCCCAGTAGTGTGCTGACCCAGCCACCCACCACGGCGCCCGCAATACCCAGCAGGGTAGTGATGATGAAACCGCCACCGTCTTTTCCTGGCATGATCCACTTCGCGAGAATACCTGCGAGTAAGCCAAGAATGATCCAAGAAATAATGCTCATATTTTCTCCTCCAAGTTGAGAAACGGTACTACCGTTGAATGCAGGCAGTAAATTGCCTGGGCACACATTACGGCAGTTTGTCTCACACCGTCTGTTTCAAAATAGAGAAAATCATTGAGACGCCTTGAGATATGAACCTTAGTTCTTTAGGGTTGCCAGGAAGCGCTCTGACTCTGCAATAGCGGCTTGCATGTCTTTGATTGCACGATTTATTTCATGTTCTAAACCAGCAAACTCTCCCTTCAAAGCACCAATCGCAGCGGCATTGAGGTTGTGCTTCAGGTAAAGGGTGTTATCACGTAATGTGTCGAGAACCGGCTCCATTTTGCTTTCTGCTTTTTTCATCGCAGACAGCATTTGTGCGTAACTGCGTTCGGTTTCCTTGAGTTTACGTTCGCTGTCACGGCGAAGCGTGGCACTGGAATAGAGTGACAATTCTTCGCGCCACTCATCAAACAGGGCATCAGACACATCTTCTACGGCTTCGATGCGCTCGCGCACATTTTTCACCGCAGCTTCGCTGTCTTCATATTGATCGTTGATGGTGTCGTACATTGTTTGTAACTCTCCACCATCAAAATTAGTCAGAGTGGTGAGTGCATCAAGTGCACTGGTAAACTGCTCGCTGGCTTCCTGCTGTGCATCGGAAGCAGCCTCAACGCGATCGGCCATGATGTCACGCTTATGCACGCCAACCTTTTCCATGGTGGCGTAGTAAGCTGACTGACAGCCAGCCAGCGTAAAAAACAAAAGCAGGGTGGAGATGAGGCGCACGGTACACTCCTTCGTGTATGATTAATTTTCTAAATAAAGACTATGGTTGAAGCATTGGAACGACTCAAGCATTCATTGCCCAAGGTAGGGCAAATTCTGTTCGCCTTCACAAGGCATCTTATTCGACGTGTTATTCATGACCGCCTGACAGTGACTGCCGGTTACATGGCTTATGTCACTTTGCTGTCGCTGGTACCTCTCATCACTGTGGTGCTGTCAGCATTATCGTTAATCCCAGGCTTTGCGGATGCCGGCGATCAGATCCGCACTTTTGTACTGCATAACTTTGTCCCTGCCTCCGGTGATGCGTTGGAGCAATACCTCAACCAGTTTGTCGCTAACGCAGGTAAGATGACTGCTGTCGGTGTGGCCTTCCTGTTTGTGGTGGCCTTGATGCTGATCTCCGCTATCGACAAGAGCCTGAACTACATTTGGCGAATCAAGCACAAGCGCGCGCCTGTGGTGTCGTTTTCTATTTACTGGATGGTGCTGACCCTTGGTCCTGTGTTGGTGGGCAGCAGTCTGGGTGTGAGCTCTTATCTGGGGTCATTGAACCTGCTTGAGCTTGATGGGGCAGACATATGGGCGCCAACCCTGCTGAAGTGGTTGCCGTTTTTGCTCACCGGTCTGGCATTTTTGGGGCTCTATACGCTGGTACCTAATTGTCGGGTGCGTCTTGCACATGCATCTGCCGGGGCTATATCCGCTGCTCTGCTATTTGAATTCAGCAAAAAAGGCTTTGCCTTCTATGCCACCAATTTCCCGTCCTATGAACTGATTTACGGTGCGCTGGCTGTGGTCCCTTTGCTGTTTGTCTGGGTCTATCTCAGCTGGTGTATCGTGCTGATTGGTGCTGAGATCACCGCTTCGCTCGGCGAGCGTCAGATGTGGGAAACTCCCACTCCTTCAGAACCAAAACAACTTACTGATAATTAAGACGATAAGAAAGGAGCTGCTATGATTGCGCTTATCCAGCGAGTAAGCGAAGCCAGTGTGGTGGTTGACGGCGAGACCGTCGGTGCGATTGGCAAAGGGCTGTTGGTGCTGCTGGGTGTTGAAAAAGGCGATGACGATAAGAAAGCGCATCGCCTGCATGAGAAGGTGTTGGGTTACCGCGTGTTCAGTGACGAAAACGACAAGATGAACCTGAACGTGCAACAGGCGGGTGGAGAGGTACTGGTGGTTTCCCAGTTCACGCTGACAGCTCTCACTAACAAAGGGATGCGTCCCAGTTTTAACGGCGCGCCTCCGGCGGAAGCGGATCGTCTTTATCAATTGTTTTCGCAATATTGTCGCGAAAGCGGTGTCAAAACAGAAAATGGTGTGTTTGCAGCCGATATGAAAGTGAGCCTGGTGAATGATGGTCCGGTGACTTTCTGGCTGCAGGTTTAATAACCCAGTTGGGTTCACGAGGAGAGAAACAGGATGTTTCGGTTAATCACCCCTACCAAGGATGATGAGCTTCAAGCGTATTTTCATTTTCGCTGGAAGATGCTTCGTGAACCTTGGCGTCTGCCGGAAGGCTCTGAGCGTGACGCCTATGATGTTGGTTCTCACCACCGCATGATTGTTGACGCTAAAGGTGAGCCGATCGCCATTGGCCGTCTTTACCTGACACCGGACAACGACGGCCAAATTCGCTACATGGCCGTGGCTCCGCAATATCGACAGCGTGGCTTAGGTGCACTGATCCTGATGACGCTGGAATCGCTGGCACGCCAAGAAGGCGCGAAACGACTGGTCTGTAACGCCCGTGAAGACGCCATTGGTTTCTATAGCCAGAACGGTTTTGTCAATCAGGGTGAGCTGAGTGAAGAGCGCGGCCCTGTGCGTCACCAACAGATGCTGAAAACCCTCGATATGATGTCCGATGTAGTGCGCCGCCCGGAATGGTGTCACGAACTTCAGCAGCGCTGGGAACAGCAAATCCCCATCAGCGACAAAATGGGTATCCGCATCAATCAGTTTACCGGCTACCGCTTTGAAATTTGTGCGCTGCTCAATGCCAACCTCAACCCCCATGACTCCATGTTCGCAGGCAGTGTGTTCAGCATGGCAACCCTTGCTGGTTGGGGGATGGTATGGCTGCTGATGAAAGAGCGTCAGTTATCAGCAAGCATCGTGCTGGCTGACAGCCATATCCGATACCGTCGGCCGATTCTGGAACGTCCACGCGCTGCGGTATCTCTTGATGGGCTAAGTGGGGATCTCGATCGCCTTGAAAACGGCCGCAAAGCCCGGGTGAAACTGGAAGTCACTTTCTACAGTGGCGATGATGTGGCGGGGACCTTCACAGGCACTTACATGCTGGTTCCTGAGCAGGAAAAAGCAGCAGATACCATTGAAAGCCAAACATTACTGTTTGGCTGATTTTCCAACTTGTTTACTGGCGTGAATGGGACAATCCGCCATTGCCCGTCACCAGATCCCATTGTCCCGACAACGTTGAGCGCTGTCCTTCCTGCACTAAACTGAGCGGAGCCAGCCCAATCCGGCCGCGATCGGCAGCGATTTTCACTTCGCCAAGACTCACTGGCAGTGCCACCTTCTCCGCTTCCCCGCTTTTATCCGCAAACAACATCAACAAAGATTGACCGAAGGATTCTCCTTGGTTAGCGAGCATCACGGTACGGTGCGGTGTGGCTTTGAGATCTCCGGTCAGGCTGTAAGCCAGACTGTCCTTATCACCACCCAGTGCAGAGACTCGCACTGACAGATCATGTTCACCTTCAAGAGGCAGGTTCAGACCCAACCAGCGCGAATAAATGGCGGTTGGCAAACTGAGCCCTGTGCCTTCAAACAGCCAAGGACGACTTGGGTTGGTTAGGTCGGCATTGGCCTTAGCGGCCAGCTGGCCTTGTTGAAACGTCAGGCTCAATGGGTCAAGCCGCCATACGCCATCTTCGACACGCATTGCCAGATACGGAGAGGAAACCGGAATACGGTTGATGCTGGCGGCTTTAGCACTCCCCGTTAGCTCACCTAGCCACATCCCGTTGTGACTGGCTTGCCTTAGCAGTAAATCTTTTCCTTTCAGGTTGAGACCCATCACCTGCAGTGGGAAAGCCGGATCTGGCACAGTGATGTTCGTGTGTCTCACAGTAAGGTTGTTCAACCGAATATTGTCAAAACCCTTCCAGTACGTCGAAAGTGACCGGGACAACCCGTCTTCAAGCTCAAGGGTGAGTCCATTCAACACTAGTGAGCGCAATGAAAGTGACGCTGGTGTCATGTCACCGGCAAAGGAGATATACCCCTCGTCATCTACTTTGGAGGAAAAGGCACCGACCTCGATACGTGCAGGGGAAAGCGACATCTCTGCCAGTACATCGGTCAAGAGCCACGTATCGTAGTTAATCAAATTGGCATTGAAAGAAAGCAGGGAGGAAGCATCGTTGGTAGCCCACACCAACTCGCCGCCCCGCAAGTTGACCGATTGCGCCGAGAGGTTTAGGTGCTCGAGGGTAAGCGTGTCCAGAGATGCACTGACATCCAGCAAATCAAGGCGGTTGATGGCAATGTCGTAATCTTCGCTCAGCGATGCCCACATTGCAGTGAGATTCGAAAGGTTATCAGAAGGCTCAATACGTGCGTCACTCAATGTAAGCTGGTGGAGTGTGACCTTGCGGTCCTCAATGGTGGCACTGCCAGTGATATTGCCAAACTGGCTGTTAAACGACAGGCCCCAAATTTCCCATTTTTCCTCATTCAGCTCACTGTCGAGCAAGAGGTTGGTCAGGGTCTGACCGTCGATAGAAAGAGAGGGTGCCGAGAACTGGAACTGTCCCTGCCAGCTTCCCCATTTCTCTTCGGTATTTTGCCAGTTGGCGATTTGAATATCGGCATGGTCAAACGCAAACGCACTGCTTTGGTAGGCGACATCGTCCAGCGCAAGATGCTTTATCGACAGTGATTCCGGAAGTGCCGCTTTGTCGGCCAAATCAATCGTCGCTTTGCGGATCACTGCGCTTTGCAATACCAGCGAACCATCAATGGAGTCCCAAAGCGACAGCGCTGCTGAAGCGTAGCCTGCACGGTAAAGGGTGTTTTCTGTTTCCTGTTCAACCAGTTCTGGCTCAATCAGTGTGAAGGAAAAAGGCGAGAGCAGATCGTAATCCAGCGAGGTGGCACGCAAGGTATAAGGCGTGAGAGTTGCCACGGTTTTTTGCACCAATGGCAGGCCGTAATTCGTGCTGAGTACGGTGATAAGCGCACCCAATGCGACCAAGGTGATAATGACAAGCGAGGCAAACAACTTGGCGAGGAAACGCATTTGGCGATGTTCTCTCTATGGTTATCAGATGCGAAAGGGGCAGCGTGTTACGCCGCGATTCTGTTGAGGTTGGCGCAAAAATCAACGTTATTCAAGCAGTAATCTGTTTCAGCGCCAAGGCAATGGAGGAATTTAGAGATTGTCCGTCAAACTGCAAAACAAAAAGCCCCCGGAGCAGGGGGCTTTCTATCTTTATGTTTGTGGCGACTGTCGGTTAGTCTAGCTGCGGGCCTGCTTTCACCAGCGCCTGACCTTCTGGGGTGTCAGTGTATTTCGCAAAGTTGTCGATAAAGCGTTTTGCCAAATCTTCGGCTTTGCTTTCCCACTGCAGAGGGTCAACGTAAGTGTCACGAGGATCCAGAATATCTGGATCAACATCGTGCAGCTTCACAGGCACTTCCAGATTGAAGATTGGCACCACTTTGGTTTCAGCTTCTTCAATCGAGCCGTCCAGAATCGCATCGATGATCGCGCGGGTATCCTTAATAGAAATACGCTTACCTGAGCCATTCCAGCCAGTGTTGACCAGATAGGCTTCTGCACCTGACGCTTCCATACGCTTCACCAGTACTTCTGCATACTTGGTTGGGTGCAGAGTCAGGAACGCATTGCCGAAGCACGCTGAGAAGGTTGGGGTTGGTTCGGTGATACCACGTTCAGTACCCGCCAGTTTGGCGGTGAAGCCAGCCAGGAAGTGGTACTTGGTTTGCTCAGGCGTCAGTTTAGACACTGGTGGCAATACACCAAACGCATCGGCAGACAGGAAGATCACTTTGTTAGCATGGCCGCCTTTCGATACCGGTTTCACAATGTTTTCAATGTGATAAAGCGGGTAAGAAACACGGGTATTTTCTGTTTTTGAACCGTCGTCGAAATCAATGGAGCCGTCGTTGCGAACGGTGACATTCTCGAGCAGTGCATCGCGACGAATCGCATTATAGATGTCTGGCTCAGCTTCTTTAGACAGCTTGATGGTTTTTGCGTAACAACCGCCTTCAAAGTTGAAGATGCCGTTGTCATCCCAGCCGTGCTCGTCATCACCGATCAGTGCACGTTTTGGGTCGGTAGATAGTGTGGTTTTCCCCGTGCCGGAAAGGCCAAAGAAGACAGCCACTTCGCCGTCTTTGTTCATGTTGGCGGAGCAGTGCATAGAAGCAATGTCTTGGAGCGGAAGGAAGTAGTTCATCATCGCGAACATACCTTTCTTCATTTCACCGCCGTACCAGGTACCACCGATGAGCTGCATACGCTCAGTCAGGTTAAATACCGTGAAGTTTTCGGAGTTCAGACCATGCTCCTGCCACTTCTCGTTGACGCACTTCGCACCGTTCATGACCACGAAATCAGGTTCAAAGTTTTCCAGCTCTTCTTCGGTTGGGCGGATAAACATGTTTTTCACGAAGTGTGCCTGCCAGGCCACTTCGGTGATCACGCGGATGCTCAGTCGGGTATCGGGGTTGGCGCCACAGTAACCATCAATCACAAACACGCGTTTGCCTGATAGTTGGCGGGTAACGAGGGCTTTAAGGTCATCCCAGACGTGTTGGTCGATAGGCTTATTATCATTCGTTCCTTGATCTGACCACCACAGGGTGTTTTCGGTAGTGTTGTCGCGCACAATGTATTTGTCTTTGGGAGAACGACCGGTAAAAATCCCGGTATCGACAGCCACTGCGCCTAGCTCCGTTACAGTGCCTCTCTCAAATCCTTCCAGCTCCGGCTTTGTTTCTTCAACGAAAAGTTGTTCATAGGTAGGGTTACGAACAATCTCTTTAACATCGTGTAAGCCGTGTTTTGACAAATCGATATTATTTGCAACCTTTTTTTCGACGTTCATGACAGTCATAGGTGCTCCTTGGGTAAGATGTAATGTAACTGTCGTCCATGCTAGCAACCTGAATTAGTCAATTCAGAGAGTTAACTCAAAAAATAACCACAAACAAATTAAGGGTTTGTAATAGTCTTAACCAGTCTGTACTTATAATATTACCGTCATGTTGCGCATGTGTGCCACACGAGATTGGTTATTATTTGTACAAAATTAAGAGGTTAGCGTTCAGCGTATTTTTTTTGCGAAAAGTGGAGATTCGGCAGAATAAAACCGGCTCAGAGGCCGGTTTTTGAGGGATTTTTAACCATTAATTATTTAAGAAAATTATTAATGTACGGCTTCTGATGACGGGCCGTTTTGGTCAAAAATTGCTGAAATATCAACAGAGTCGAACTCGTAGTCAGCACCGCAGTAGTCGCAGTGAAGTTTGATATTTCCGGTCTCAGCGACCATTTTTTCAACTTCCTGACGCTCAATGGCAGCAATTGCAGAAGCGCTGCGCTCACGCGAGCATGAACACTTGAATGTCACACTTTTCGGCTCGTAGACTTTCACATTTTCTTGGTGGTAAAGACGGTATAACACTTCCTGCGCTTCCAGCGAGAACAGCTCTTCGTTTTTCACTGTCTCAGTCAGTTTTGCCAGATGGTCGAAGTCGTCTTCTTTGCCCATGCCATCCGGCAATACTTGCAACAGCATGCCAGCCGCTTTTGATTGGCCGTCCGCTTCCCCGGTGCGCAACCATAGACGGGTTTTCAGCTGTTCAGAACGTGCGAAGTAATCTTCCAGACATTCCTGAAGCGTGTCACCTTCCAAACCGACGATGCCTTGGTAGCGCTCTCCTTGCTCCGGCTCGATGGTGATCACAATGTGACCTTTACCCATGAGTTCTGGCAGGGTTGCGGTTTCTGGCAGATCGCCGTTCCAGCGTGCCGTGCCGCGAAGCACCTGATTGTGGTTACCGTTGATAACAATCAGAGATACTGGGCCGTCACCTTGAATTTGTACGGTAATACTGCCTTCAAACTTCAGCGTTGCTGTCAGCAGGCTGGTTGCGACCATCAGCTCGCCCAGCAGGTTTTTTACCGGTGCCGGATAGCTTTTGCTGCCCGTCAGCTGTTGGAATGAATCAGAAAGTTGAACCAGTTCGCCGCGTACAGAGACGCCATCGAACAAGTAACGGTGCAGACTGTCTTGTGCCATGGGATAACTTCTCCGGCGTTAATCGTTACTGTGTCTAAATTTGATAATATCGCGTCGCTGCTTTTTGTCAGGACGACGATCTGGACTTGGGTTGTGTGCATTCAGCTGACGCTCAAGGCTTCGTTGTTCCCTGCGCGACACGCTTTCATTGGTTTCACTGTAAAGGGCCTGAGCCTCAGGCGCGCCGCGGCGACGCTCACTCAGTTGCTCGACGATGATGATTTTCTCATCAAAGCCTTGTCTCAGTTTGATCTCTGCGCCGATTTCTACCAGTTTGCTCGGTTTGGAACGTTGGCCGTTGTAGTGAACCTTGCCACCATCAATCATATTTCTGGCGATGGTTCGGGTTTTATAAAAACGTGCCGCCCACAGCCATTTATCCAGTCTGACCTGCAGATCCTGATCAAAATCGTTATCTTTCGAGCCCACTAGACACTCCTTTACATTCGGGGGGCTAAACTTATCACGTTTGCTGAATACGATCAGCATCACAATTCGAGCTCTTATATGGTGTCCATTCGTCTAACTTTCAAGCCGCAATGGAATCATTCAGACAAAAATCAGTTCTCACTTATCGGCAATGGACAAGAAAACAGGTAAATTGGTGAGTCAATTTCATATTCTTATTCTAAGGTGCCAAAAGGCATCAGATTGCGGCAATTGACTGAATGGCAATGAAGTGCCGATGTTTGTAACAGGAAAAACATGTCTTCGAATTTTGGGATAAAGCGCTTACCTGTCTGGGCGCAACCACAACTAGGAAAAGCGTTCCCGGCTACACTCGCGAAGTGGGTAATGCGTTTGCTGGTATTGATACTGGCATGGACGCTGGGAAGACTGGTATGGGTTTGGGTGCCCAACTCTGCGCCTGAAGCCGTTTCCGGTGCGCCCGCTGCTGCGGCGACAGTTGTTGCACAGGGACCAGCCTATCAGCTTGACCAATTGGTCAACCGTCACTTCTTTGGCCAATACAGCGCCAAAGCCGCTCCCGTTGAGAAAAAACCTGAACCTGTCGTCGAGGCTCCTCGTACCCGCCTGAATCTGACCTTGGTGGGGCTGGTCGCAAGTTCCGAGCCTGATCGCGGTTTGGCTGTGATTGCCAACCGTGGCTCGCAAAAAACCTACGGCATTGGTGAAGCGATAGAGGGGACGCGGGTTATTCTTCGTCAGGTGCAAACCGATCGCGTCATTTTGCGAAACAATGGGCGTGATGAAGCGCTGATGCTAGCGGGGGTCGATTATAACCAGTCCAGCTCTTCCCCGGCGCCAA
The DNA here is from genome assembly GCF_947387585.1 of Grimontia sp. SpTr1. Taxonomy (NCBI): domain Bacteria; kingdom Pseudomonadati; phylum Pseudomonadota; class Gammaproteobacteria; order Vibrionales; family Vibrionaceae; genus Grimontia; species Grimontia sp. SpTr1. The sequence goes on along the minus strand of NZ_CANDOD010000019.1, from coordinate 24,219 downwards.
CTCGGGCGCAAAGCAAACCAAATATTCCTAAGAACACGGGTGAAGCTGACCTGAGCAATGTGAAAGCAGAAATCATGAATAATCCGCAAGCATTGCTGAAATACATCACACTGTCTCAAGAGAGAAACGAAGAAGGGCTGGTGGGTTATCGCCTTGGGCCGGGTGGAGACAGCCGCCTGTTTGAGCAGGCAGGCCTTCAGTCTGGCGACGTTGCTGTAGGCATCAATGGTGCTGACTTGACCAACCCGGCAGAAATGAACCGTATTTGGCAAAGCTTGTCTGATGCCTCTGAAATCAGCCTTACCGTCCAGCGTGACGGTCAATTGCACGAAATTTATATCGGTCTGTAACTGGACTGGAAACGGAGAACGAAGTGAATACGTGGAAAAAACGTAAAACATCCTGGTTAGTTGCAGGTGTGCTTGCCATGCAAAGCATGGGAGCTTGGGCTGCCGAATTCAGTGCCAGTTTCAAGGGAACAGATATCCAGGAATTTATCGAGATTGTCGGACGCAACCTCGAAAAGACCATCATTGTTGACCCAGCGGTGCGCGGCAAAGTGAATGTGCGCAGCTACGACGTGCTGAATGAAGATCAGTACTACCAGTTTTTCCTCAACGTACTGTCGGTTTACGGCTTTGCTGTGGTGGAAATGGAAAACGGTGTGCTGAAAGTGGTGCGTGACAAAGATGCCAAGCAATCGGCAATTCCGGTGGTGGGCGACAATGACAATATTCAGGGCGATGCGGTTGTCACCCGCGTGGTTTCAGTGAAAAACGTCTCTGTACGTGAATTGTCTCCATTGCTGCGTCAGCTGATTGATAACGCTGGTGCCGGTAACGTGGTTCACTATGACCCAGCCAACGTCATCATGATCACAGGCCGTGCAGCGGTGGTAAACCGTCTGGCAGACATCATTGAGCGTGTCGACCAGGCCGGTAACAAAGAAGTGGAAGTGGTCAACCTTAAGCATGCTTCAGCATCAGAAATGGTGCGCATCGTGGAAAGCCTGAACAAACAAGGTGACGGCAAAAGCACGCCACAACTTCTCCAACCAAGTTTTGTCGCCGATGAGCGCACGAACTCTGTACTCATCTCCGGCGAGCCACAGGTGCGCGACCGAATTCGCCGTCTGATCAACCAACTTGACCGCGAAATGGCAACTGTTGGCAACAATCGTGTGATTTACCTTCGTTATGCCAAAGCTGAAGACGTGGTCGATGTACTTCAGGGCGTATCAGAAAATCTGATTGCAGAGAAGCAAGGTGGCCAGAAAAGCACTACCGGTGTCGGCGGGGACGTGAAGATCTCTGCGCACAAAGGCACTAACTCGCTGGTTATTACTGCGCCGCCAGACATTATGCGAGCGTTGGAAGGTGTGATTTCACAGCTTGATATTCGCCGTGCCCAGGTACTGATTGAAGCGATGATCGTCGAAATGTCAGAAAGCGACGGTGCAAACCTCGGTATTCAGTGGGGTTCACTGGATGGCGGTGGTATCCAGTTTGGTAATACCGGCGTACCAATCACTAACTACTTGGCTGCGCAGGAAGAAGCGAAAGACAAGACAACGACAGAGTCGCGCTTCGACAACAATAACAACCTGGTTCAGGTGCCAATTACTGAGTCTGGCGACCCAACGGCGATTGCAGAAGTGCTGGGCGGTGTCAGTGGCCTTGCTGCCGGTGTAGTCTTCGGTGACTGGACCGCTCTGGTGACTGCAGTGTCGACCAACAGTGATTCCAACATCCTTTCTTCGCCAAGCCTGATGGTATTGGATAACGAAGAAGCTTCGTTCATCGTGGGTGAGGAAGTGCCTGTTGTGACGGGCTCTGCCACAGGTTCCAACAACGACAACCCATTCCAGACCGTTGAGCGTAAAGATGTCGGTGTGAAACTCAAGATCACTCCGCAAATCAACGAAGGTGATTCTGTACAGCTCAACATCGAACAGGAAATCTCGAACGTACTGGGCGCAAGCGGCGCCGTCGATATCCGCTTTGGTAAGCGTCAAATCAACACCTCGGTACTGGCGGCTGATCAACAGATGATTGTACTGAGTGGTCTGATCGACGAGCAAACCAACGAGAGCGAGCAGAAGGTACCTTTGCTGGGTGATATCCCGATTCTTGGCCACCTGTTCAAATCTACCTCGTCAGGCAAAACCAAGCGTAACCTGATGCTGTTCATCAAACCGACGATCATCCGTACTGGTCTGACCGCCGATGGCATCACACAGCGTAAGTACAACTACATCCGCGCCGAGCAAATTTTCCGTGCGCAGGAAGAAGTGAAACTGATGCCGGGCGTGACAACACCAGTACTGCCGGAGTTTGGCTCTGATTTGACCATGCCTGCGGAAGTACGCGCCATCATGGCTGAGTTGAGGTAAGGCCATGGAATTGCTTTCCCAGGAAACGGAAGTTGAAGCAGAACTGGCTCAGGACCTTGATGCCCCAATGGTAGCCACAAGGCTGCCATTTGGCTTTGCCAAGCGCCATGGCGTGGTAGTGGAGCGAACAGAGAGCGGGTTCCTGCTGTACTACCGTGACCAGCCAAAGCCTGCAGTGCTTAATGAAGTACGCCGCGTTCTCGGTCATGGCTTTACACCGATCCAGCTGCGTTCAGAAGATTTCGAGCCTAAGTTGACCCAGCTTTACCAGCGTGACTCTTCCGAAGCCCAGCAATTGATGGAAGACATCGGCGCTGACAGTGACGATTTTTTTGCGCTGGCCGAAGAGCTGCCACAGAGCGAGGATTTGCTGGAATCGGAAGATGATGCGCCAATCATCAAACTCATCAACGCCATGCTGGGTGAGGCCATTAAAGAAACGGCTTCTGATATCCACATCGAAACCTTCGAGAAGAGCCTGTCTATCCGCTTCCGTGTGGATGGTGTGCTACGTGAGGTCTTGAGCCCTAGCCGCAAGCTGGCACCACTTTTGGTTTCGCGTATCAAGGTCATGGCGCGACTCGATATTGCGGAGAAGCGCGTGCCACAGGATGGTCGTATTTCACTGCGTATCGGCGGACGCGCGGTAGATGTGCGTGTATCGACCATGCCTTCATCCCACGGCGAGCGTGTAGTGCTGCGTCTTCTCGATAAGAACGCTACCCAGCTTGATTTGGAAAGTCTGGGTATGACTCCGGCGGTTCACGACAACTTCCAGCATCTTATCAAACGCCCGCACGGTATCTTGCTGGTGACCGGTCCGACAGGCTCGGGTAAGTCGACCACGCTGTATGCAGGTCTGACGGAGCTTAACAGTGCGGAGCGAAACATTCTGACGGTTGAAGACCCTATCGAATTTGATATCGATGGCATCGGCCAGACACAGGTGAACACCAAGGTTGATATGACATTCGCCCGCGGTCTTCGCGCCATTTTGCGTCAGGACCCGGATGTGGTGATGGTCGGTGAGATCCGTGACCTTGAAACCGCGCAAATCGCGGTGCAGGCGTCACTGACGGGTCACCTTGTGATGTCGACCCTTCACACCAATACCGCAGTCGGTGCAGTGACCCGTCTTCGTGATATGGGCATCGAGCCTTTCCTTGTGTCTTCCTCGCTGCTTGGCGTGCTGGCACAACGACTGGTGCGTACCCTGTGTCCGGATTGTAAAGAACCTTATGAAGCGGATGCTCAAAGCAAAGCCTGGTTTGAGTTGTCAGAAAACGAACCGTTGACGCTTTACAAAGCTAAGGGCTGTAAGAAGTGTAACCACAAAGGCTATCGCGGCCGTACCGGTATCCACGAGCTTCTGGTCGTTGATACCCAGGTTCAGGAGCTCATCCATAACGAAGCGGGTGAGCAGGCGATTGAACGTTATGTTCGCGAGTCCACGCCGAGTATCCGTGCTGATGGCCTGATGAAAGTTCGCAAGGGCCAGACCACGCTGGAAGAAGTCCTGCGTGTGACGCGGGAGGGCTAATGGCAGCGTTTGAATACAAAGCGTTAAATGCCAAAGGCCGCACCGTAAAAGGCGTTATTGAAGCAGACACGGCGCGTCAGGCGCGCCAAATGCTGCGTGAGAAGTCACTGGTGCCGATGGAAGTGGCGCAAACGCATGAAAAAGAGCAGCAAAAGCAATCTGCTTCTGTCGGATTCAAACGCGGGATCAGTACCAACGAACTGGCGCTGTTGACCCGTCAGCTTGCGACGCTGGTGCAGGCAGCCATGCCATTGGAAGAATGTATCAAAGCTGTTGCCGACCAATCGGAAAAGCAACGACTCAAGAACATGCTCACCGGCGTGCGCGCAAGGGTGGTCGAAGGCTACACGCTTTCTGACAGCCTTGGCGATTACCCTCATGTGTTTGACCAACTGTTCCGCGCCATGGTAGCGGCCGGTGAGAAATCCGGTCATCTCGGCCCTGTGCTTGAGCGTCTTGCCGATTACGTGGAAAACCGCCAGCAAGTGAAGAACAAACTGATTCAGGCCATGGTTTACCCCATGGTACTGACGGTCGCTGCGATCGGTATCGTTGCCTTTTTGCTGGCAACCGTGGTGCCGGACATCGTGGGCCAGTTCCTGCAAACCGGGGCTGAGCTGCCAAACATCACCAAAATATTGCTCGCGGCGAGCGATTTCGTCACCAATTGGGGACTGTTGGTGCTGGGTGTCTCGGTGGCTTTGTTCGTAATGTTCCGTGTGATGCTCCGAAACGCAGAGCGTCGCCTAGGCTGGGATAGAAGCGTACTTGGTATGCCTGTGGTTGGGCGGGTTGCGCGGGGGCTGAATACCTCACGCTTTGCTCGTACTCTGTCGATTTGTACATCAAGCGCCATTCCCTTGTTGGATGGGATGAAGGTTGCGGCAGACGTGATGACCAATACCTGGGTAAAAAGTAAAGTTCTGGAAGCGTCTGATCGCGTCCGGGAAGGGGCGAGCCTTCGGGTATCGCTGGAAAAGTCGAAACTGTTTCCACCCATGATGTTACACATGATTGCCAGTGGTGAGCGAAGTGGTGAGCTTGAGCAAATGCTGACCCGCGCGGCTGACAATCAGGACAGAGACTTCGAATCTCAGGTCAATATCGCACTGGGGATCTTCGGGCCTTTGCTCATCATTGTGATGGCGCTAATCGTACTGTTTATTGTCGTGGCAACCTTAATGCCAATTATCCAGCTCAACAATATCGTGGGCGTGTAACCACAACTCGCTGCCAAGCAGTGTTTTTTCAGGAGAGATAGAAAATGCAACGTCGTCAACAGGGCTTCACCCTGCTGGAAATCATGGTTGTTATCGTTATTTTGGGTGTGCTGGCAAGTTTGGTGGTACCAAACCTGCTGGGTAACAAAGACAAAGCTGACCAACAAAAAGCCGTCACTGATATCAGTGCACTGGAAAATGCGCTGGATATGTACCGCTTGGATAACAGTGTTTACCCAACCACCGATCAGGGCCTGGATGCGCTGGTATCAAAACCGTCTTCGTCGCCAGAGCCACGTAACTACCGTCAGGATGGTTACATCAAACGTCTGCCGCAAGATCCTTGGGGTAACCAGTACCAATACCTGAATCCGGGTGAGCACGGCACAGTCGATATCTTCACGCTGGGTGCAGATGGTCAGGAAGGCGGTGAAGGCGTGAATCAGGACATCGGCAACTGGAACATGCTGGACATCAACTAATCGATGAGAAGAGGGCGCCCGTCCGGGTTTACATTGCTGGAAATCCTGCTGGTGATGGTGCTGCTGGCAATCAGCGCTGTCATCGTGGTGCCCAATCTTCCACAAAACAAAAGTGATGAAGCCAAGGAAGAAGCCCAGCGCTTCTTCCAGCTCATTCAACTTTGGACTGAGCAGTCATTGCTGACAGGGCAGACGTTTGGCCTCAACGTTGAAAAAGACGGTTACCAGCTTCTTCGCCTGACCCGTGAGGATTGGGAGCCAGTAGAGCAAGAGCGAAACATTACGTCCGTTACCTTGCCTGAAGGGCTGGTGCTTGATTTAGAAGTCAGTGGCTTTGTGTCTGAAGAAGATCGTTTGTTCGACAGAGAAAGCCTGTTCGACGAAGAGATGTTTGCTGACGAGGAGAACAAACCGCCCCAGCCTCAGGTTGTCCTGATGGGGAACGGCGAAATTATTCCATTTACCCTGACCATCGTGGCGGACAAAAAACGCCTCTGGCAGGTGAAAGGCAATGATGTGGCAACATTCGAAGTGAAGAACTTGAATGAGGATAAAGAGTGAGAAAGCGTCGCGGCTTTACCCTCATTGAAGTCTTGGTAGCCATGGCGGTATTCGCCGTGGCGGCAATGGCGGTGCTTAATGCCACCGGCCAACATGTTAATTCTCTGGGCGTATTGGAAGAAAAAACCTTTGCGTCCATGGTGGCAGACAATCAGCTGGCGCTGTTTGTGCTGGAAGACAAACCAGTGACATCAGCGAAAAATGGCAGCTCGAAAATGGCTGGGCGCGAGTGGTTCTGGACGGTGAAACCTATCCCGACCTCTGACAACCTGCTTCGGGCGGTAGATGTGATTGTCTGGGCGGATGAGCGTCGTCAAGGCTCTCTGGTATCGGTGAGGACATATGTGCCTGCGAACTAAGAGAGCGAAGGGTTTTACCCTGATTGAAGTGCTGCTGGCGTTGATGATTTTCGCCACCCTGAGTCTGGCGGCGAATCAGATTTTCCGGAACGTCATTAACAGCAACATACAGACAGAAGAAGTGGGCAATGCACTAAAAAGCCTGCAACGCACACTATTAATCATGGACAGCGATTTCCGTCAGATGCTGGCACGCCAATACCGAAATGGTGGCGACGAAGCCAAAGAAACCTTGTTGGAACTTGGTGACGATTTACTGGATTCAGAATCGCAGGGGATCCGATTTGTACGCGGTGGCTGGATTAACCCACAGCAGCTTTTCCCTCGTGGAGAAGTGGTGAAGGTGGGGTATCGCATTCAGGATGACACACTGGAGCGCATCCGCTGGATGTACCCGGATGACAGCTCAGCGACGGAACCTGCTTCCATGCCTTTGCTGGAGGGTGTGACAGACATTAAGTTTGAGGTGCAGGGCTCAGATGGCTGGAAACGCGATTGGGACACGCCGCTCGAAATGCCAAAAGCCATCCGGGTGACGTTGGATACCGAGCGCTACGGTGAGCTAACCCGTATTTATCTGCTGCCAGGACAAACTCTGGCACCGCCGGCGGGGAATACGCCATGATGAAGCGTCGGTCACAACGCGGCGTTGCCCTTTTGGTAGTGCTACTCATCATGGCATTGATGACCACGGTTGCGGTCAGCATGTCGGGTAGGATGTTTGTGAACTTTAACCGGGCTGAAAGTCAGGTGCGGTATCAGCAGGCCTACTGGTACGCTCAATCGGTTGAATCTTTGGCCCGTTTCGGTATCGAGGAAAGCTTCGACAGTAACGATACTGTGACCCTCAGTCAGCCGTGGGCTGTACGTGATCAGGTTTATCCGCTCGATGGTGGTCAGGCGACGGGTAATGTTTACGATCGACAGGCGTGTTTTAACGTCAACGGACTTCGCAGTGTGAAACCGACGGAAAATGGCACTAACCCTAAAATGGTGGTGTCGTTTCAACAGCTGATTGAATCGCAGGGCATCGACAGCTTTGAAGCGGAAACTGCGGCGGCGGCAACCTGGGAGTTTGTCGATACCGACACCAATGTCCAGTCGCCGCTAGGCGTGGAAGACAGTGAATACGAAGCGCGTCCCGTGCCACACGTAGCGCCAAACAGTTTTATGGCGGACATCTCTGAATGGCGTGCCATCAATGGCGTGACGCAGGATATGTTCGACAAAGTCGGTTCGCTACTTTGTGCGATTCCCAGCGATAAGTTGGTGGTGAATGTTAATACACTGACCGAGGAAGATGCGCCAATATTGAGCGCCATCTTCCACCCGAACCTCAGTGAGGATCAGGCAAAAGAATTGATCAACGGAAGAAACGCCGTTGATGGCTGGCAGGACGTGGCCAGCTTTATGGCCGAGCCAGTACTGGCGGGCATTGAACAAGATGAAAGGGAACGACTGCAGCAATATTTGGATGTGCGCAGCCGCTACTTTGAATTGGATACAGAAATTACCCTCGACAGCGTGACGCTGAGACTGCGCTCTTTGCTGCAGAGGGATGACAACGGCGCGGTAACCGTTATCCGTCGTCGCTTTGGAGGAATGAGTGAGCGAGATCCTGACAATCAGGCTTAACAGTGATCCGCAGGAGTTGATCCCCTGGCTGGTCTGGTCGCCAGCCCAGCAGGAAGTGATTGCTTCTGGTGAAGCCGAGAGCTTGTCACAGCTGACGGATTATGCGGCTGAGCGGGACGTGGTGGCATTGGCTGACAGTGCTGCTATCACGCTGACTACCGCAATGATTCCTGCGGGAAGTGAACGCCAGCTCGACACCGTTTTACCCTTCCTTTTAGAAGATGACTTGGCACAGGATGTTGATCAGGTTCATATCACCTTGCTGGGGAAAAGCGGCGAGCTTGCCAGTGTTGCTGTGGTCGAGCACAAGCTATTACAGCGTTGGCTGGACGACTTGACTGACGCTGGACTGCACGTTCGTAAGCTGGTGCCGGATTGCTTGTGTTTGCCAATGCATGATGATGGCTACAGTGCGGCGAATCTGAGCCATCGCTGGCTGATGCGCACCGGCGAAACAGAGGGCAGCGCCGTCGAAGAAGGTTGGCTGCCAGTTTGGATGCAAAGCATTAACAGCCTCCATGAAGAGGATGGCGGTATTAAAACCGTCTACAGCTATTCAGATGTCCCGGAAGACATGGGTGACAACTGGAAAACCGAACCATGTGAGCTGGTGATGCTTCTTCTTGCCCAACAGGCGATGCAAAGCCGCCACAACCTGCTGGCAGGACGATACAAACCACAGAACCAAATCTACAAACACCTCAAACCTTGGCGCGGCGCAGCGATTGCAGCTGCCGTGTTATTGGCCGTGCTGGGTGGTGAGAAAATCGCAGACATCTACCAGATGGAAGCACAAGCTGCGCAATACCGCGAGCAAAGCGAAGCGAAAGTGCGCGCACTTCTGCCACAGAACCAACGTATTCCAACCACCAGTTATATGCGACGCATCATAGAAGGGGAAGTGAGCAGACTCTCCGGTGGTGGCAACCAATCAGGCGTGATGGTGTGGATGTCCGAATTAGGCCCACTGTTAGAATCTGCGCCGGGCATCCAGCTTGATGCGCTTCGGTTCGATCAGGATCGTGGGGAGCTTCGTTTGAATGCGCGTGGAAAGGATTTCGGAGACTTCGAAAAATTGCGTGAAGCCTTGTCGACCAAATACAACACGGAGCTGGGGCAGCTAAGCCGCGATCAGCAAACCGTGACCGGCGCCTTTGTATTGCGTAAGGAGCCATCATGAACGCATTGATTGCTTATTGGAAAGGCCTCTCCCGCCGCGAGCAACGTTTGCTGAGTGTCGCAAGCGCAGTGTTGGTTGTGGGTGTGCTTTACTGGGGTGTCGTCAGTCCATTACAAGAGCGTGCCGAGCAAGCCCAACAACGCTTGAATAGCGAGCGTAGCTTGCTGAGTTGGGTGGATGGCAAAGCCGCCGAAATCCAAGCGTTGCGCCGTGTGGCTGGAAACAGCGGTCAGGTGAGCGCCCTCCCACTTAACCAATCTGTGACTACGTCTGTTAAGCGTTATAACCTTGAAATTGTGCGTTTGCAGCCTCAACAGGAAGAAATTCAGGTGTGGCTGAAACCGATGCCATTCAATTCACTTATCAGCTGGCTCGATTACTTATCGATTAATCACGGCGTCGAGGTGAAGTTTATTGATGTGGGCAAAACCGACACTCAGGGTGTCGTTGAAGTAAAACGACTGCAACTGGGAAGAGGGTAAGATGAAACGTGTGATCCTATGGAGCGTGCTTTTTCTTGTCGTATTGATCTCGAGCGCGGTGGTACACATTCCGGCGAATCTGGTCGTGCGTTACCTTCCGCCCATGCAAGGACTGGCGCTCAGTGGCGTATCGGGAACCTTATGGAATGGCTCTGCGTCTAATTTTACGTTTCAAGGCCGGGAAATGGGCGCGTTGAAGTGGCAATTCAACCCACTGAAACTCTTTACCGGCAAAGCAGATGTTGAACTGCGTCTTTCTGGCTCGCCGGGCTTGTCGGCGCGCGGAAATCTGGGATATAGCCTGGGTGGTCTCTACGCGAATAACCTTTTGGTCTCGGCGTCTGCCAATGTAGTGCAGTCGTTTATTCCGTATCCAATGCCTGTTAGTCTGTCCGGACAGTTTGATTTAACCGTACGCGATTACCTGTTTAACCAACAGCCTTTCTGTGAATCGCTCGCTGGCAACCTTGCTTGGTCGCAAGGCAACGTGGCTTCACCCATCGGCACGATTGAACCAGGTTTGGTGGTCGCGCAATTGTCCTGCAATGAAGGTCAGTTGGTGATGGATGGTGACAGTGCGTCTGATGCGATTGAAACTGATTTCAATATTTCGCTGTCACCGGATCAACGCTATAGCCTGAATGGCTGGTTTGCACCGGGAGAGACATTCCCCGAAAGCATGCGTGGCCAACTTGGTTTCTTAGGTACGCCTGACAGCGAAGGCCGTTATCGCCTCAGTTTCAGCGGTTAACGGGAGAGCAAGCATGAAAAAGCAGATTCCACCTGAAATTCTGGACGCCAAGGTTGTTGCTAAATCGCGTCTGTTTCAGATTGAAGCCTTGGATTTAAAGTTCAGTAATGGCGAAGAGCGCACTTACGAGCGCATGAAGCCAAGCGGTCGCAATGCAGTGATGGTTGTACCGGTAACAGAAAACGGCGACTTACTGTTGGTGCGCGAATACGCTGCCGGAACTGAACGTTATGAACTAGGCTTTCCAAAGGGGCTGATTGATCCGGGTGAGACCGCCTTAGAAGCGGCAAACCGAGAACTGAAAGAAGAAATTGGTTTCGGTGCCCATCAGTTGTTCCCGCTGAAAGAAGTGGTGCTTGCACCGTCTTACTTCTCCAGCAAAATGACCCTGCTTCTGGCGCAGGACCTATACCCAGAGAAGCTCGAGGGCGATGAACCCGAGCCGTTGGAGTTGGTCCGTTGGCCTGTTGCGCAGGCAGAAGAATTGTTATCTCACGTCGATTTTGGGGAAGCGCGCAGTATTACCGCATTACTGTTGGCCTTGAGAGAGCTTTCCGGCCGTTGATCACTTCGTGACCAAAGACCATTGGACAAAGTCGTAGTGTGAGAGCCCAAGAGGAGTGTTACATGGAGCTGTCACAACTGCTTCAGCCGGTGATAGAGATTGCCCGGGCTTCCGGTCAGGTGATCCTGGATATCTATCAGCGTGGTGAATTTGAAAAGAACATAAAAAGCGATGACACACCGGTGACCAGCGCCGATCTCGCGGCGCACAAACTGGTCACTGAACGCCTGAGTGCACTAACCCCGGATATTCCTGTGCTGTCAGAAGAAGACGCTTCGATTCCGTTTGCTGAGCGTGGCAACTGGGAGCGTTACTGGCTGGTGGATCCGCTGGATGGTACACAGGAGTTCATTGCCGGGAGTGGCGACTTTGCCACCATTATCGCACTGGTGGAAAACAATCAGCCGGTGATGGGTGTGGTGTATGGTCCTGTGTCTGGGGTCTCTTACTATGCCGCCAAAGGTCATGGTGCCTGGAAGGTGATGCCGGATGGTGAAAAGCACCGCCTGTCTATCCTCAAGCATGAAGATGAACTCGCATCCCTGTCGATTGCGATCAGCCGTCGTCAGGACATCAAAGCGATCACTGACCGCCTTGAACCTAGCCGTAACTATGATTTGGTGCCTCTGGGTTCTGCGGCGCTGAAGTCTTGCTTAGTCGCAGAAGGCGCGGTGGATTGCTACCTTCGCCTTGGCCCGACGGGTGAATGGGACACGGCGGCGACCCAATGCATCGTAGAAGAAGCGGGCGGACGAATTCTGGATATGACGCTTTCACCGCTTTCCTACAACGAGCGGGATTCACTGGAAAACCCGAATTTCATTGTATTGGGCGATACCGAACTGCCTTGGCGACAGATTGTGAGGCTGGAAGGTTAACCTAGCCACCTTTCACTATCGTCCAGAGACAAAAAACGGAGCAGAAGCTCCGTTTTTTCATTGATTCTTCGTGAGTCAGAACAAACGGTTAAGGCCGTTCAATGCCGCCACGCGATAGGCTTCTGCCATGGTCGGGTAGTTGAAGGTAGTATTGATGAAGTAATCCAATGTATTCCCTTCGCCTTTTTGCTCAAAGATCGCCTGACCGATGTGGATGATCTCCGCCGCACGCTCACCAAAACAGTGGATCCCCAAGATCTCCTTGGTTTCGCGATGGAACAGGATTTTCAGACTTCCCACATCCATGCCTGCAATCTGTGCACGCGCCAAATGCTTGAATTGTGCGCGTCCCACTTCATAAGGCACTTTTGCCGCGGTTAGCTCCTGTTCGGTTTTACCCACAGAGCTGATTTCCGGAATAGTGTAAATTCCGGTTGGGATATGATCGATAAGACGACCTTTCGCCTGACCTTCACCAATTGCCTGTGCCACAATTCGGCCCTGGTCGTAAGCCGCACTCGCAAGGCTTGGATAACCAATCACATCACCAACAGCATAAACGTGCTCTACTTCGGTGCCGTAGTTATCGTTCACTTTCAGCTGACCACGTGAATCTGCCTTCAAGCCGACGGCTTTCAGGTTCAGCGCATCAGTATTACCGGTACGGCCGTTGGCAAACAAAATACAGTCAGCTTTCATCTTCTTGCCGGACTGCAGGTGCAAGATAACGCCGTCTTTGGTGCCTTCGATTTTCTCGTAGGTCTCATCATTACGTATCAGAACACCGCTGTTCCAGAAGTGGTAGGAAAGCGAGTCTGACATTTCGTTATCGAGGAACGAGAGCAGGCGGTCACGGGTATTGATCAAATCCACTTTGATACCAAGACCACGGAAGATAGACGCATATTCGCTGCCGATAACGCCTGCTCCATAGATGATGACGTGGCGAGGGTCGTGCTGCAGCGAGAGGATTGAGTCACTGTCGTAGATACGTGGATGTCTGAAGTCGACATCTTTTGGACGGTAAGGGCGTGAGCCTGTCGCGATAACGAATTTGTCGGCCGTGTATTTGTCGACGCTGCCATCCGCGGCTTTCACTTCAATTTCGTGCGTGCCGCTGAACTTGGCGCTGCCGTGAATGATGCTACAGAGGTTCCTGTCATAAAAACCCTGGCGCATGCGGGTCTGTTTGCCGATAACAGATTGAGCATGGCCAAGAATGGCAGAAAAGGTACTGTGTACCTGTTTGTTGTCGCCGGTATAAATCGGACTCTGGTTGAATTCGATAATACGGCTGACAGTGTGTCTCAACGCTTTGGATGGAATGGTGCCCCAGTGGGTACACCCGCCGCCAACGGTACCTTCTTTTTCAATCACCGCGACGCGTAAGCCCGCTTTGGTCAGGCCCATGGCAGCCCCTTCGCCGCCAGGGCCGCTACCTATTACGATGACATCAAAATGGTTAGACGATGTAGGGGTCGCTTTGCTCATGTCCGTATGGCCTTTTGTTTTCATTATGTTAAGGATTGCGGGCTAAGTGTAGCGCTCACAAGGCGTGGCGAGAATCAACTCGCTCCTATTCAGCGTAGGTGATCACGCAACTTAACGTAAAAACAGGCCTCTAAATGCATATACGAAAGGAAATGCCCTAGAAAAAGACGCTAAACCCTGCCGAGAAGAAATATTCATCGTAATCATAGAAGTCGATATTCGAGGTGTGATGGGTGTAGCTCGCTAAAGAGACAAACGAGAAATCCTCAAAACCAAACAGATTTGCATACTCATAGGCACCGAATGCTGTGTAATGCGTATCTGAACGTTTTTCATCTTCAAATATAGGGTTTGGCGCTTTGTATTTTGATGAGCCGGTAGTTAGCGTTGCTGCAAACTTGTGGCGTTGATGGAGCTTGAACCATGTGCCTTCCGCACCAAGGTGATCATAGGCCATCGCATCACCCTCAGTGTCATGGTGCAGGTAGCGAAGAGAAACGCTATAGCCGCTTGTTGGCGTCAGCATGCCTTGGTAACTCAGCTTGCCAAAATAGCTGTTGCCATCTCTGTTCATCAGTTGTTGAGCGTCTTGAGTTACTCCCGATAATTCCTCATCCACCTTGATGTTTGCGATGCCGAGATCAACGGAGTAGGCAGAACCATTGATGTTGGAGAGTGAGAAAAGATAGGCGTTGCCCGTTCTGTCAGTAGTTTCTCTTGCAGCGTCAAAATTGTAAGGATCCTTCCACACTTCTTCACTGAGCACGGTTGGAAGGAACGCCAGACTCACTTTAGTGCCGGAGTCAGTCAAATAGCGATAACCCATTTCCAGAGCAATGAGACCCGTGGCAATGTCTTCACGAGATGTACCAATAAAAACCTGTTTATTAAGGTCTTCGCCAAAGGTGTAGGTAAGGTTGCCAAGCGCTCCCCCTATTAACTCCTCGGTGCGTTTTTGTGCGCCATTTGGTAAATACTCATCACCAGAGGTCGATAAATTTGAGTTCGTCGAAGACATGCCCGCCAACATGGAAAACTCACCAGTCACCCCTTCTTCTTTGGCCAGTTGTGCGTTACTTATTGAGGAGAAACCCGCGAAGAGGAGGCCGGTGGCAACTTTTACATGTTTCATAAATCAGGCCTTCTGTGTCTTTAACTGGAATGAGCATATGGGGCTGATCTTAGAGCGAATAATAAATGAGCGACATGACTCAAATTTGTCAGTATTGGCTGGGGTTATGGCATGAAAATGACTGGCAAGGTATTAAATGAGGTGTTTTGGTTTTTTGAATGAAGCAAGTTGATGAATAGGACAATAAAGCTTCTTAACGTAGTTTGAGTATAAGCACTGAACTCACTATAAAAACCGAGTATAGTTTGCGGTTAGATTTCATGAGGTAAAACACTGACGATGGGAATTAGAGCTCAGCAGAAAGAAAAAACCCGGCGAACGCTGATTGATGCGGCTTTCAGCCAACTCAGCGCAGACCGAAGCTTTTCCAGTCTCAGCTTACGCGAAGTGGCGCGTGAAGCCGGTATTGCACCGACGTCGTTTTATCGTCACTTCAAAGATATGGACGAACTTGGCCTGACCATGGTGGATGAAGGTGGTTTGTTGTTGCGTCAATTGATGCGACAGGCACGCCAACGTATCGCCACCGAGGGTAGCGTTGTCAGAACGTCAGTGGAAACCTTTATGGAATTCATCGAAAGCAGCCCCAATGTATTCAGGCTGCTATTGCGTGAACGTTCCGGTACTTCAGCGGCTTTCCGTGCAGCCGTCGCACGTGAAATTCAACACTTTATCGCTGAGCTGACGGAATATTTCCAGGCGACAGGCGGATCGACCCGAGATGAAGCCTATAATCAGGCAGAGGCATGTGTCACATTGGTATTCAGCTCAGGTGCAGAAGCACTGGATCTGGACAAGCGCGCACGTGCTGAACTCGCGGAACGTCTGGTGACCCAGCTGCGCATTATCGCGAAAGGCGCTTACTGGTACCGTAAAGAACGTGAACGCAATGCTCTCAAGGATAAGTTGTCTTCAGGCAGGTAAGTAATATGGAACAGAATCACCAATCAGAGCGTAAATTTCTCCTTCTCGCCGTGGTCGCAGGTCTATGTGGCAGCGCATCACTGGCAACGCTTTTCGTCGATAGCGTTGCTTTCTCCGTTTTCCCGATCATTGCCTTTATTCTGGCGGTGTACTGCTTTTACCAGCAGCATGTTAACCAACCACTGACCGAGGGCACACCGCTTATCGCGTTTGCCTGTTTCCTGGTCGGTGCCTTTGGCTACACGGCGTTTGTGCGCATGCAGGTGCCAGAGCTTGGCGGTAATTTCTTCCCAATTATCGTGACCATGCTGTTGGTTTTCTGGGTGGCATTCAAGATGGGCTGGCTGAGTGTCGGTGGCACTAAGAAAGAAGAAACCCCTGCCGAAGAGTAATGTTGGCAGTAGACACAAAAAAGGCGCCTCAGGCGCCTTTTTCTGTTTCTGAACATTTATTTGCGCTCAAGTAGCACACCCGCTTCCATATGGTGGGTATATGGGAACTGGTCAAACAGCGCAAAACGTGTGATGCGGTGTGTTTCTGACAGAATATCCAGGTTCTCTTTCAGTGTCTCTGGATTACAAGAGATATACAGAATGCGGTCGTAAGCCTGCACCATGCGGCAGGTACCCTCATCCATGCCTGAGCGCGGCGGGTCGACGAAGATGGTGTTGCAGTTGTAGCTCTTCAGATCGACACCGGCTTGCTGCAAACGGCGGAACTCTCGCTTACCTTCCATCGCTTCCGTGAATTCTTCCGCAGACATACGAATGATTTGGACGTTGTCGATGTTGTTCGCTGCAATGTTCCACTGTGCCGACTCTACAGAAGGCTTGGCCAGTTCGGTTGCCAGTACGCGATCAAAGTTGTCCGCCAGTGCCAGTGAAAAATTACCGTTACCGCAATAAAGTTCGAGCAGATCGCCTGTGCTGTCCTGAGTACAATCCACTGCCCACTCAAGCATCTTCTCTGCCACTTTCCCGTTTGGCTGGGTGAAGCTGTTTTCAATTTGCTGGTAGGTCAGGGTGCGATCGTTAACGCTCAGCTTTTCCACCACGTAATCGCGGTCAATCACGATCTTTTGCTTACGCGCACGGCCAATCAGGTTCAGGTTGAAGCCTTCATCGTTCAGACGTTGCTTCAGCATGCGCGCATTTGCTTCCCATTCTTCGTCAAGCTGACGGTGGTAAAGCATTGAAACCAGTACTTCACCGCTCAGGGTAGATAGGAAGTCCACCTGGAACAGTTTGCGACGCAGGCTTTCAATCGGACGGATAGCATCAACCAGCAGAGGCATCAGATCGTTGATGATGCGGCTTGCCTGCGGAAACTGGTCCACACGGTACTTCTGCTTGGTCTCTTGATTGAACATGATGTAATAGAGGTCATCCCCTTCATGCCAGACACGGAATTCCGCACGCATGCGGTAGTGTTTGTCTGGAGACGGAAACACTTCCAGCTCAGGCGCATTGAACTCGGCAAACGCGTCTTGCATACGCGTGATTTTCTCGTCCAATTGCGCCTGATATTGGGTGGTGTCAATCAGGGTATTGCTCATATTACCTAACCTGCATAACTAAAAATGAGCGCAAATTGTAAGTAGCGGAACCATATTGTCCAGCCTTTTCGCTGACTTTTTCGCCAGTAGAAGCGTAAACCTGTGCCTTGGGATAATATTGGCACACTTTAATCAGACCGAGCCTTGTCATGAGCTTTCGAAAACCAAAGAACCGCAAAGAAATTTGTTATCCGTTTATCTATGAGTCGGCTTTGACCTGCGACTATGAAATCCACACTGACGAGCTTTGCAGTTTGGTGGGGATGGCACTGGCAACCTTGCCGGAAGGTTTTGATGATGTGCGGGAAGATCTCGAAACTCTTCATCCAAAAATCTATCACCTTAATGGTTCTGTGCGTGGGAAGACGGCCATCTTTGAAGAAGACTTGGAATGGCTGCATGCGAGATACGACCATTACAACGAATTAAGCCGTGGTCGTATTAACCGCTTTGTGCTCCCAAGAGGTCCGGTTGGTGTAATGGCGTTGCATCAGTGCCGCACGGGCTCAAAGAAAACCGTGCGTCTGCTTCATCGCTTAGATGAATCCGGCGTGACCTTTGAGCCAGTACTGCCCCGTTTCGCTAATCTGCTTGCTAACTTCTTCTTCGTACTGACGGTGTATATCAAGATGAAGCTGGACGTAGAAGAAGTGGAGTTTATCAGCCTCAGCTATTGAAAGCGCTGCCAAGCACAAATCACCCATTTCCCGGGCGAATGAGACCAAGTTCTCAATATCTATGTATCAATGGCGCGCTGACTCCTCTATACTCTGCGCGCTTTCACTCCAGCTGGGAATCCGGTGAGAATCCGGAACTGGCGCGCAGCGGTAAAGAGAAACGAAAGTGACAAGGCGAAAGCCAGACACTGCATCTGAATGTGGGAAGTCGTCACTGTAGGTCGTCTCTAAGTCCGAATATCAGCTGGGTCACAATATGGTTTCAGGATCTCCTGACATCATTGGATACACGCGATATTTGGATCTGATATGTCTAAAAAGCTACTTGCAGCAGGTATGCTGCCATGGGCTGCGTTTGCGCACGCCGAATCTACTACTTCCTCTGTTGACGACACTATGGTCGTTACTGCTTCCCGATTTGAACAAAGTACGCAATCGCTGACTGCCCAAGTAGAGATTGTTACTCGTCAAGATATCGATCGCATGCAGGCGAAAACGCTTACAGATGTTTTCCGCCGAATGACTGGGATTCAAGTTTCTCAGTATGGTGGCCGAGGCCAACTAGCCACTCTTATGGTTCGTGGCGCTAACTCTGACCAAGTACTTGTGTTGATTGATGGCATTCGTTTTACAAGAGCTGTTAAGGGTACTGTCGACTTTAGCCAATTGCCGCTCACTTTTGTCGAGCGTATAGAATACGTGCGTGGTGCAAGAGCTTCTGTTTACGGCTCTGAGGCTATTGGCGGCGTTATCAATATCATCACACGTGCAAACAACGACACTGATCGAGCTACTCGTTTAACTGCAGGGGTTGGAAGCAGAGATTATGTTGAAGCCTCAGGCTCGAGTGGATTCAAAGTAGGTGAGAATGGCCAACTGAATGTGGCTTTAGGATACGAAAGTGACGACGGCTATAACGTTCATCCTATCCAAGGATTGAATGATGGTGACAAGCATGGGTTTGAAACTAAAAATGGCCTTATTGGATATGTTTCAAAACTAAACCAAGACTGGACAGTCTTTGCCAACGCTCGCGCTTTTGAAAATGTTTACCAGTACGATGGTTCTTGGAATACAACTTATTCGTATAAAGAGTCAACAGTTGAAAATTACTCCTTCGCTGGTGGCGTCAACTATGAATCCGAATTGTTGTCTAGTCAGATTCAGGTTAGCTGGCAAGATCAATCTGACTATGACTATGAGAAAAAGGATGGCAAGGGGTCTGCGCAACCGGACGATTTGGAACAGTTAAATCTTCAGTGGAACAATCAATACGAACTCAGTGAAGTTGTTACAATTGGAGGCGGTACGGACTATCGAAAAGAAACATTTATAGTCAACGCTTCAAACTCTGACTACGATCGCGACAACTTAGCGTTCTATGGTATTGCACTTGTTGACTTTGAAAATGTATTTGGCGAGGTGGGGGCCCGCTTAGATGACAACGAGCAGTTTGGATCAGAAACGACTTACAACTTTGGAGCCGGTTTCCGACTGACGGAAGAGTTGGTTCTTAAAATGTCATATGGTACTGCATTTAAAGCGCCTAACTTGTTCCAGCTATACAGCTTTTATGGAAACTCTAAGCTAAAACCTGAATCTTCAAAGTCAGCTGAGTTGTCTTTGAATGGTGTTGTTCAAGAGGTTTATTGGTCAGTAACGGGTTACAACACTAAGATTGATGACTTGATTGAGTACGACAACAGCACGCGCACTTATAACAACCTGAATGGCGAGAGTACGTTGAAAGGTGTTGAGTTGACAGCTGAATTTGATACCGGATTCTTGTCTCATCAGCTAAGTGCTGACTTTAAAGACCCTAAAGATGAAGAAGACAACCTGCTTCCTTATCGAGCAAAGAAATCATATAAGTACACTGCTATTGCTTACTTCGATGAATTCGATGTGTCACTGGGTTACCAATACATTGGTAAGCGCGAAAATTCAGGAACTAAGCTTGGCTCTTACAGCTTACTTGATGCGTCAGTTAACTACTTCGCTACAGAGAGCGTTACTTTGAATGCTCGTGTAGACAACCTGCTCGATAAAGAATATGAGATGGTGATTGGTTACCCAGCACCAGAACGCACGTTTTATGTCAGCATGGACTACCGCTTCTAAGCTTCACTAAGCCGCCTAAGGGCGGCTTTTTACTTTCAGGAACAAACATGAAAAAACGCGTTATTGTCAGTTGGTCATCCGGTAAGGACTCAACCCTGACACTGTGTCGACTGCTGGAAGACGATCGTTATCAAGTCGTCGGGCTTTATACCACTTAC
The DNA here is from genome assembly GCF_947387585.1 of Grimontia sp. SpTr1. NCBI lineage: Bacteria > Pseudomonadati > Pseudomonadota > Gammaproteobacteria > Vibrionales > Vibrionaceae > Grimontia > Grimontia sp. SpTr1. The sequence goes on along the minus strand of NZ_CANDOD010000019.1, from coordinate 4,116 downwards.
GTGGCAGGTACTGTTCCTTTCCAGGCCACGCCCATCAATGTTGTCAAAGTGCAGGCAGAAAGTATTGGATTGCCTTTGGTGCTTATCGAACTGAACGAAGTCTTTCCTCCAAATGATGTTTATCAGAAGAGGGTTGTCGAAGGTATACGCAGTAGTGGGCTAAATGTCGATGCAGTGGCGTTTGGCGATATGTTCTGTAATGGCATAGAAGAATACCGCAGAAGCTATATTGAACCTCAGGGCTGGGAGTGTGTTTTTCCATTGCTCGGTGAGGGAAGTGAGGTGCTTGCAAACGAAATCATTGCTTCAGGCATTAAGACGACACTTTCTACCGTTGATACCTCTCAGTTGGATGGAAGGTTTCTTGGCTGGGACTATAACGCCAATTTGTTAGCTGAGCTTCCAGATGGCTGTGACCTTTGTGGCGAAGACGGGGAGTTTCACACAATCGTTACCGATGCTCCTTGCTTTCAGTATCCCCTGGATATTGAGATCACAGGTTTTCAGCGGGAAGGGAGATTCCACCACCTTAGCTATCATCTCGTCAGGTGAAAGATTCAAATTCGCTGACGTGCAAAGTATGATTGCGTCGCAAGTGGATAACAAAGGGTTATAGCGTGAAGAGTGTGCTGATTTTTGATTCTGGTGTAGGTGGCCTTTCTGTGTTTAAGGAAGTGGCTCAGCTACTGCCGGAACAGCATGTCGTGTATGCCTTCGATAATGCAGCTTTTCCCTATGGTGAATTGGCGGATGATGTGCTTATCCAGCGTGTCTGTAGAATGGTCTCCGCGATTTGCCAACAGCAGGATATTTCGTTAGTTATCATTGCATGCAATACCGCAAGCACACTCGTGCTGCCACATCTGCGGGATCTGCTTAATGTCCCGGTGGTCGGGGTTGTTCCTGCTATTAAGCCTGCTGCCGCAATCAGTAAATCCAAAATCATTGGCCTTTTGGCTACTCCCGCAACAATAAGACGTCCTTATACGCATCAGCTTGTAAAAGAGTTTGCGCCCGATTGCGAAGTTGAAATGGTGGGTTCAACGGAACTCGTACAAATGGGAGAGGGGAAATTGCGTGGCAGAAAGGTCGATAAAAAAATATTAAGCGATGTACTAGCGCCGTTTATAAATAAAACAGACTGCATTGTATTGGGTTGCACACACTTCCCGTTACTTCGTGAAGAAATTGAAGACATTTTAGGCGAACAATGTCTGGTAATTGATTCAGGTAAAGCGATCGCCAACCGCGTAGTGACATTATTAAAAGAGGGAGATCAAATGACCTCCCTCAGTAAAGCTGAACATTTTGTTTTTAGTAGCGCTCCAGTGAAAGAAGAAGAAGCACTAAATCAAGAGTTAGAAAAGTTGGGCTTTGCAACGATTAGCCGCGCTCCGATTTTCTAGGATCATTCGCCTCTCTAACTTTAAGAGTCCTTTCACCGTATTCGCTGTTGTTCAAAGCTTCTATTGCATCAGCAGCATCTCCTGCTGCAATCACGACAAATCCAAAGCCACGTCGCTTCCCGGTGCGCTTGTCTTTCATCAAGCGCACGGCAAAGACCTCACCATGTTTAGAGAACAGTTCCTTCACGTCATTTTCATTTGCACGGTAAGGAAGGTTGCCCACATAGATGGTTTTGCTGGTGGAAGGGGTAGACTCTGAAATATCGCCTGAAGATTTAGTAGAAAAAAGAGAAATGGCAATACCTGTTGTAATTGCACCAAGTGCGAATGCATAACCTGTACTGGCAATTAAAGTGGAGTTTTTTAAAAGCAATGCACCAAGAAGTGCGATGGCTGCAGTAATAAGCAAGCTGATAGATGTTTTCATAATCGTCTAAAGTAAACGTCGGTTAGAAGAAATAGCATGAAGAATCGAAATCAATGCTGACTAAAATAAATACAATTGTCGGGTTGATATTACGGATATTGAGTTCTTATTGCTAGTAAGTGAATGTGACGGCTATCTAATGTTGCAATTTGTTGTGTTTTTCAAAGTTTAGGTTGAATTGTGTTCGAACGAAAAAAAAACCAATAAAAACCCTTGCCAATGTGATCCCAGTCTCTATAATGCCGCCTCACCGACACGGAGAGCGGCTTCCACAGCGGAAACGCCCACTCAAATCGGTACGGCGAAGGCCTCAAAAATTGAGTTGAAATAAACGCTTGACGCGCTGTTTCGAATCAGTAAAATGGCCGCCCGCTTCGAAGGGAAATTCACCCCGAGAGGCAAGTCAACAAGGTGTTTTGAGGGTTGCGAAAGCAACGCTGAAAAATCTCAAAATTTCTTCTTGACTTCATCGCCCGGCAGCGTAAAATTCGCAGCCCTGACGGTGAGAAGCAACGCTTCTTCAAGTCAACGTTCTTTAACAATTTGACCTATGCAATCTGTGTGGGCACTCGTGATTGATAGACAAAAGATTTATCGATGTTTACTGAGTGACCAAACGAAAACTCTTCGGAGTTATCGGCACAGTCAATTCGTTCTGCTCTTTCTTTACTATGTAGAGAGGGGTTAGAACACAACAGTATTTCATCGAGCCAAAAACTTTAATTGAAGAGTTTGATCATGGCTCAGATTGAACGCTGGCGGCAGGCCTAACACATGCAAGTCGAGCGGCAGCGACTAAACTGATTCTTCGGATGAGTTTAGGGCGGCGAGCGGCGGACGGGTGAGTAATGGCTGGGAACCTGCCTGGTAGAGGGGGATAACCACTGGAAACGGTGGCTAATACCGCATGACGTCTACGGACCAAAGAGGGGGACCTTCGGGCCTCTCGCTACCGGATGGGCCCAGTTGGGATTAGCTAGTTGGTGGGGTAAAGGCTCACCAAGGCGACGATCCCTAGCTGGTTTGAGAGGATGATCAGCCACACTGGAACTGAGACACGGTCCAGACTCCTACGGGAGGCAGCAGTGGGGAATATTGCACAATGGGCGCAAGCCTGATGCAGCCATGCCGCGTGTGTGAAGAAGGCCTTCGGGTTGTAAAGCACTTTCAGCCGTGAGGAAGGCATTGTACTTAATACGTGCAGTGTTTGACGTTAGCGGCAGAAGAAGCACCGGCTAACTCCGTGCCAGCAGCCGCGGTAATACGGAGGGTGCGAGCGTTAATCGGAATTACTGGGCGTAAAGCGCATGCAGGCGGTCTGTTAAGCAAGATGTGAAAGCCCCGGGCTTAACCTGGGAACCGCATTTTGAACTGGCAGGCTAGAGTCTTGTAGAGGGGGGTAGAATTTCAGGTGTAGCGGTGAAATGCGTAGAGATCTGAAGGAATACCGGTGGCGAAGGCGGCCCCCTGGACAAAGACTGACGCTCAGATGCGAAAGCGTGGGGAGCAAACAGGATTAGATACCCTGGTAGTCCACGCCGTAAACGATGTCTACTTGGAGGCTGTAGTCTAGAACTGTGGCTTTCGGAGCTAACGCGTTAAGTAGACCGCCTGGGGAGTACGGTCGCAAGATTAAAACTCAAATGAATTGACGGGGGCCCGCACAAGCGGTGGAGCATGTGGTTTAATTCGATGCAACGCGAAGAACCTTACCTACTCTTGACATCCAGCGAAGCTTGAAGAGATTCGAGTGTGCCTTCGGGAACGCTGAGACAGGTGCTGCATGGCTGTCGTCAGCTCGTGTTGTGAAATGTTGGGTTAAGTCCCGCAACGAGCGCAACCCTTATCCTTGTTTGCCAGCACGTAATGGTGGGAACTCCAGGGAGACTGCCGGTGATAAACCGGAGGAAGGTGGGGACGACGTCAAGTCATCATGGCCCTTACGAGTAGGGCTACACACGTGCTACAATGGCATATACAGAGGGCAGCGAGACAGCGATGTGAAGCGAATCCCAGAAAGTATGTCGTAGTCCGGATTGGAGTCTGCAACTCGACTCCATGAAGTCGGAATCGCTAGTAATCGTGGATCAGAATGCCACGGTGAATACGTTCCCGGGCCTTGTACACACCGCCCGTCACACCATGGGAGTGGGCTGCACCAGAAGTAGATAGCTTAACCTTCGGGAGGGCGTTTACCACGGTGTGGTTCATGACTGGGGTGAAGTCGTAACAAGGTAGCCCTAGGGGAACCTGGGGCTGGATCACCTCCTTAACGATACTATT